>JABDQK010000083.1 GCA_013042255.1 Flavobacteriaceae bacterium
ATTCGGTCTTTAAAGCCGATGATCAGGTCTATTTCATTACCGACCGAAAGGGAGTTGATGAATTGTACAAGCTTACCGGGAAGAAGAAAGAGGCCATGAAAAACGTCATGATCCTGGGGGGTAGCAAGGTTGGTTTTAAAGCAGCCCGTGATCTTTGCGGGAAGAAATTCAATGTAAAACTTATAGAGAAGAACAAGGAAAAAGCTTTCGATCTTGCTGATATTCTGCCCAATGCCCTGGTGATCAACGGAGATGGAAGGAATGTGGAACTACTAGAAGAGGAAAGCCTGGAGTCAATGGATGCCTTTATTGCGGTGACGGGAAATTCAGAAACCAATATTATGTCCTGCCTCGTGGCTAAATCGAAACATATTAAAAAGACGATAGCCCTGGTTGAAAATATGGACTACTTTCAGTTGTCACAATCAATTGGTATCGATACGCTGATCAATAAAAAACTTCTGGCAGCCAACAATATCTTTCGGTATGTAAGAAAGGGGGAAGTAGTGGCGCTTACACGCCTAAACAATCTGAATGCCGAAATACTTGAATTTGAGGTAAAACAAGAATCGAGAATGAACGGGCAGGTCATTCGCGACCTCGATTTTCCAAGAAATGCCATCATTGGCGGGGTTATAAGAAACGGGTTGGGTATGATAGCCCTGGGGGATTTTGAAATTGCAGCCGGTGACCGGGTTGTGGTTTGTTGCCTGCCCCAGGCGATCCAGAAAATTGAACGCTTATTTCTGTAAAATGGGGTTCAACGCGAAAATCATACTGCATCTCATGGGCCTCCTTTTACTTTGCAATGGAGGTTTTATGCTACTTGCGGCACTAGTAAGTGGCATTTATCATGATGGTGTAACCCTGGAGATTACCCTGGCGGCGATTGTTACCATGATGCTTGGAGTGATGGCCATGTTTCTTACCAGAGGCCATGAAAAGGAAGTGAACCGGAAAGAAGGGTATATCATTGTAACCTTTGGGTGGATCATTATGGCAGCCTCTGGAGTTTTACCTTACTTGTTTTCAGGTGCCATACCGGATATTACCAATGCCTTTTTTGAAACCATGTCGGGCTATACCACCACAGGAGCATCTATTATTGATGATATAGAAGCCTTACCGGAAGGAATTCTTTTTTGGAGGAGTCTTACCCACTGGATTGGGGGCATGGGAATTATTGTCCTTGCCATTGCCATTTTACCTTTATTAGGAATAGGGGGGATGCAGCTATTCGCAGCGGAGGCACCGGGGCCGAATGCAGACAAACTTCATCCGCGGATTACAGATACTGCTAAACGCCTGTGGTTGATTTATTTCGGCTATACAATGGCCGAAACTTTGTTATTGAAGCTTGCAGGAATGTCATTCTTTGATGCAATCAACCACTCCCTTGCTACATTGTCTACCGGAGGGTTTTCCACCAAAAATGCGAGTCTGGCTTACTGGAATAACCAGCCTCTGATTCAATACATCGTTATCTTTTTTATGTTCCTGGCCGGAAGCAATTTTGTCCTGAGTTATTTTGCTTTCAAGGGGAAAGTCCAGAAGGTACTCAGGGATGAAGAATTTAAATACTACAGCATTCTGATGGTGATCTTTGTCCTTGCGGTTGGTCTGGTGATCTACTTTAAGGCTGAAGTGCCCGTCTCGGATTATCATCCCATGGTTATGGGTAATATAGAAAGTTCTTTCAGGCATGGCCTCTTCCAGGTGGTAGCCGTTATAACGACTACTGGTTTTGTTACGGCCGATTTTACAGCCTGGACACCTTTTGTTACAGTTTTCTTTTTCGGGCTAATGTTTATTGGAGGTTCTGCCGGATCTACTGCAGGAGGAATTAAAATCATGCGGCATATCCTGATCATTAAGAACGGTTTACTTGAATTTAAAAGGACCTTGCATCCCAATGCAATAATCCCTGTGCGTTTTAATAATAAGACGGTCACAGAACATGTGGTCTATAACGTCATCGGGTTCTTTGTGCTTTATATGTTGTTGTTTATTATTGGAGCGCTGGTGTTGGGCTTTTTAGGACTTGATTTTGAATCTTCCGTTGGAGGTGCTGCCTCTTCTCTGGGAAATGTTGGCCCTGCTTTTGGCTCCCTAAGTCCGTTGAACAATTTTAACAGCCTGCCCGAACTGGGAAAATGGTGGTGTGGATTTCTGATGCTGGCAGGAAGGTTGGAGCTCTTCACTGTCCTAATCCTGATGACCCCATATTTCTGGAAGAAAACCTGATAGGCTTAAAGAACCTTCTTGATCCTGTCTACGGCTTCGCGAATCTCTGCTTCAGAGGCAGCATAGGATATCCTGATGCAATCAGGGTTGCCAAAGGCTTCACCGGTAACTGTGGCCACGTTGGCGTGCTCCAGCAGGTACATGGCAAAATCAGATGCATTGTTGATTTTGACCCCATTCAACTCCTTTCCAAAATAACTTGAGATATCCGGGAAGACATAAAAGGCACCTTCCGGTACGTTCAGTTTAAAGCCGTCAATCGTTCCCAAAAGGCCGAGAATAAGGTCGCGCCTCTCCCTGAATTTGTCAATCATGAACTGTATCTTGCTTACGGGAGCTTCCAATGCAGCAATAGTGGCGCGCTGACCTATGGCGTTGGCACCACTTGTAATCTGACCCTGAAATTTAGTACATGCTTTAGCTATCCAATCAGCGGCTCCGATATAGCCTATCCTCCATCCTGTCATGGCAAAGGCCTTGGAGACTCCGTTTACGGTGATAGTTCTGTCATACATCCCTTCAATGGAGGCAATACTGGCGTGTTTGCCCCTGAAGTTGATGTGTTCGTAGAT
>JABDQK010000084.1 GCA_013042255.1 Flavobacteriaceae bacterium
ACGTTGAGAACATCAAACAGGAATCTGCTTATATTCCCCGTTCCGATTAAGATTACTTTAAGCATATCCAAAAGTACAATTTTTGAGAAGGATTGACTTTGTAAAGAATTAACAATATTGTTTAACTTTTTATAGCTTTTACGGCCCGGTTAAAAGGCAAAAAGGCCGTATTTTTGCGGCTCATGTCTGGTAAAAGGATACGATAGATGATTGAAACGCTAAAAAAGATCCTGTTTTCAACCCGCCTGATGGCGGTATTATTTCTTGTTTTTGCTGCTGCAATGGCCATTGGCACCTTTGTGGAGAGTATGTATAGTACTGAAACGGCAAAGATTTGGATCTATAACGCAAAGTGGTTTGAAGTGATCATGATATTTTTTGTGATTAATTTCCTTGGAAATATGTTCCGCTACCGCCTGCTTCAATGGAAGAAGTGGCCGGTTCTATTGTTACACCTCTCATGGATTCTGATCATTATCGGAGCAGGTGTTACACGATATATTGGCTATGAAGGCATGATGCCTATACGTGAAGGAAATTCTGAAAATGTATTTTATTCTGATAAAACGTATCTCACTGTTCTGGTAGATGGTGAAATGGAGGGCGAACTCAGGCGGAAGCCACTTCAGGACGACCTGATCGTAACACCGGAAGCAATACAGTCGACCCTCCCCTGGAAGGAAGATTTTAACGGGCAGGAGTTCAAGATCAGCTACGCAGGATTTATCCAGGGTGCCAAAAAGAGCCTCATCCGGGATGAAAATGGTTCGAATTTCCTAAAAATTGTCGAGGCCGGAGACGGGAACAGACATGAACATTACCTGGCTGATGGAGAAATTGCCAACATCCATAACATTTTATTTACGCTTAATAAAGAGACCGAAGGAGCGATTAATATTTTTACCGATGGGGAAGAGTATCGTATAAAATCTTCTTTTGAAGGAAGCTTTATGCGAATGGCCGATCAGTTAGAGGGCACCCTAACAATAGACAGCCTGCAGATGCTGCAGCTGAGGTCCTTGTATTCAGTTGGTTCAATGCAATTCGTAATCCCAGAGCCCGTAGTTAAAGGGTCTTACGGGGTTGTCCCCATTCCGGAAGAAGAAAAAAATCCGAATTCCCAGGACGCCCTGATCCTCGACATTAGCACCAATGGGGAAACAGTTCGAAAAGAAGTACTGGGCGGGAAAGGCAGTAGTAGTTATATGGACAAATTTACCCTTGGGGGCCTCGATTTTACCCTGGGCTATGGTTCCAAGGTCTACGAACTACCATTTAGCATTACACTAAACGATTTTATCGCCGAGAAATATCCGGGGACGGAAAAGGCATATGCTTCTTTTATGAGTAAGATCACGGTTGAAGATGATCGTCCGTTCGATTATGATATCTACATGAACCATGTGCTCGACCATGAGGGGTATCGTTTTTTCCAGGCGAGTTTTGATCCGGATGAGAAAGGAACCGTACTCTCGGTAAATCACGACCGGATGGGTACCTGGATTACCTATACCGGCTATTTCCTGCTCTATCTGGGGCTCATGGGAATAATGTTTTTTGGAAAGACGAGGTTTAAAGACCTGGCTAATTCCCTGGAAAAACTCAGAAAGAAAAAGACGGCCATCGCTGGTATTTTGTTTTTTGCCCTGAGTATACCCCTGGGTGCGCAGGAAGATCAGGCTGCTGCCGAACATACTCACAGTATGGGGCCCACTGAGGCTCAGCTCGATTCATTGTTCTCTTCTACAGTAATTGCTGAAGAACATGCAGCTAAATTTGGGAAGCTCATCATCCAGGATGAAGGTGGCCGGATGAAACCTATCAACACCTTTGCATCTGAATTGCTGCGTAAACTCAGTTTGAAGGACTCTTACAGGGACCTTAATGCTGATCAGGTCTTTTTGTCCATGATGCTGAATCCGGCACTCTGGTACAATACGGATTTTATCGCCCTGGATAAAAAAGCCCAAAACGATAGCATTCGGAAAATCATAGGTGTACCTGAAGGCCAGAAATACATAAAAGCTACCGATTTTTTCGATTCCCAGGGCAGGAATAAACTGGGACCTTACCTCCAGGAGGCATTTGCCACGAATACCCCGAACAAATTCCAGCAGGATTTTAAGGATGCCTATTTCCGACTGAGTTTACTGGATCGTGCCCTCAGCGGAGAGATACTGAAAATTTTTCCTTTGCTGAACGATGAAAACAACAAATGGATCTCCGCCATGGAATATCGCAGCGGACAGTATCAAGTAAGTGATTCACTATATGCAAATTTCATCCAGAATGCAGTTCCGTATTACCTGATTTCCCTTAGGGAGGCAAAGCAAACAGGGGATTTTACAGAAGCTGACAAAATCCTGAAAGCTTTCGCACAAAATCAAAAGAATCACGGCGCAGAAATACTCCCTTCAGCTAACAGGGTAGAAGCTGAGGTAATCTATAATAAACTAGACATCTTTAACAGGCTGTATAAATATTACGCCCTGGTGGGAATTCTGATGTTTCTTGTGCTGGTGCTACGCATTTTTAAAGACCGCGAAATCTGGCGTATTGCAACCTATTTTTTTAAAGGTGTGATCATACTTTTCTTTGTGTGGCATACGGCCGGACTCATAATGAGATGGTATATCTCCGGACATGCGCCCTGGAGTGATGCTTATGAAAGTATTTTATATGTATCCTGGGCTACTCTGGCAATGGGCTTATCCCTGGGAAGGAAGAGCGATATGACCATTGCTGCTGCTACCTTTGTTACCTCCATGCTGCTATGGATAGCGCATCAAAGCTGGGTAGATCCTTCGATTGCCAACCTCGTACCGGTGCTCGACAGTTACTGGCTTATGATCCACGTAGCCGTCATCGTAGGGAGCTATGGACCCTTAACCGTAGGGATGATCCTCGGTGTAGTCTCTCTTCTTCTTATCATCCTTACCAATAAAAAGAATAAGGTAAAGATGGATCATACCCTTAAGGAACTCACCATTATCAATGAACTTACCCTTACCGTGGGAGTCATCATGCTAACAATCGGGAATTTCCTGGGAGGGCAATGGGCCAATGAGAGCTGGGGTCGTTACTGGGGCTGGGACCCAAAGGAAACCTGGGCCCTGATCTCCATCTTGGTTTACGTTTTTGTTATCCACACAAGGCTGGTGCCGGGTTTACGAGGCAGGTGGCTTTTTAACTTCCTGAGTATCATTGCTTTTGCAAGTATTATGATGACCTATTTTGGTGTGAACTTCTACCTTGTTGGGCTGCATAGTTATGCAAGCGGTGCCCAGGTGATCACCCCTTCCTTTATCTGGTATACCGTAGTAGGTGTATTTGTGCTGGGCGGAGTGAGTTATTGGCGGTATCAGGTGAATTACGCAAAACCGTAAGCTGCATAAATATATTTGTATTCAGTAGCAATACCACCTCCTTTATCCGGGTTTTTATTCCCTGTTCTTTTTTTTACATTTATTCTTTAAATCTTCGACTCAGGGAATGGGAAAAATAAAATTTAATTGGAATCTGGAGAAGATACTTGGTATTTCGGCTATGAGTATCAGCTTTATAACATTAGTCATATTTATTTATCAAACCAACCTGATGAGTAAACAGAACTACTTGTCTATTCTTCCATATATTCAGGTTTCTACTTCTAATAATCCTGCTGATAACAGTTTTTCCTTACGCCTTTTAAATCACGGAGTTGGGCCTGCAATTATTGAATCCGTTACCATGATTTACGATGGAAAGCCTACAGATCTAACCGATCATAACAATGAGATTTTACCCTATTTGATTTCCCTGGATCCCACTTTGGACAGTATTCAAAATTATTCAATAGCCACTCTAAATAAGGGAATTGCTATACCGGCAAATTCGGCATACTCTTTCCTGGAAGTGAAAAACTCACAGAAGGATTACAATTTGCTTACTTCTGCATTGTTTAGATTGGAAGAACAGGGTCTGGATTATAAAATCGTATACCGTTCTATTCAAAATGAACGCTGGATGGTCAGTAATACTTCTGACGGGCCCGTAAAACTGGACTAGATCAGCTTCATAGCGATTGGGTAGAAGGGTGAAAGACAAGACTTTAAGACCCACATATTTGACTTTCAAGGCTGTTCTATTTTTCTGGTTCAAAAAAAATATGCATCTTTAAACTATTATGAAGCTATAGAAATTATGTTACGCTCAGATGTCCCCTCAATCATTTTCATGATTTGATTCATCCTGTACACCATGATGTACGGACAGCAGATTCTTCAACACACATAATTTCTTATCGATGTCATCTACACAAAAAATTACATGCAGGAAACTATACCGTTATTTTCTGGTAGCGGTTACAGGCAAGGAAACCGAGTTTACTTCTGGTAGCATACGGAAGGCCATATTTATGTTGTCTATTCCTATGATCCTTGAAATGATGATGGAATCCATTTTTGCCATCGTCGATATTGCCTATGTATCACAGGTAAGTGTCAATGCCGTAGCGACCATCGGCCTTACCGAATCTGTCGTTACCTTGGTCTACGCCCTGGCAATAGGTTTAAGTATGGCGGCCACCGCCGTGGTAGCCCGAAGAATAGGGGAGAAGGATCAGGAAGGTGCTGCCCGGGCTGCAGTACAGGCTATATTCCTGGGGATTTTTATCGCTGTGATTATTGGTGTTTTCGGCCTGATGTATTCCAGGGAAATCCTTTCCCTTATGGGGGGTTCTCCCGATCTTATCGCCGAAGGCCACGGATATACAAAGTACCTTCTGGGAGGTAATATTACTATTGTCCTGCTTTTTTTAATCAACGCTATTTTTAGGGGGGCAGGGGATGCTTCCATCGCCATGTGGACCCTTATCCTGTCTAATGGCCTCAATATCATCCTGGATCCTATTTTCATTTTTGGACTGGGGCCGATTCCTGAATACGGAGTAATGGGTGCTGCCATCGCCACTAACATTGGGAGGGGAAGTGCAGTTATCTTTCAGCTTTACATTCTCTTCAAAGGAGGGAGTCAGATTAGGATTGCAGTGTCGAACATCGTCCTGAGGTTTAAGATTATGCTCAATCTGATAAGTGTCTCCCTAGGAGGGATTGCTCAATTCCTGATCGGAACATCAAGTTGGGTATTTCTGATGAGGCTGATGGCTGAATTCGGGAGTGAGGCCCTGGCAGGTTATACAATTGCTATCAGGGTAATGATGTTCACCTTTATGCCGGCCTGGGGGATGAGCAATGCTGCTGCGACCCTAGTAGGGCAAAACCTGGGGGCAAAAAAGCCCGACAGGGCGGAAAAATCGGTATGGATTACGGGGAAATATAATGCCATTTTTATGTTTTTTATTTCCCTGGTTTACCTGCTGTTCGCGAAATCTATCATAGGATTATTTACCGACGTACCTACCGTGGTTGAAAACGGCGCACTTTGCCTGCAGGTAGTCGCCACGGGCTATGTATTTTATGCTTACGGCATGGTGGTCACCCAGGCTTTTAATGGTGCAGGGGATACCCGGACACCTACAAAGATCAATTTTATCGCTTTCTGGCTGATTCAATTGCCCTTTGCCTATCTGGTTTCCCTCTATCTCGATTGGGGCGAGATGGGAGTATTCCTGGCGATCACCCTGGCCGAAGTACTGCTCTCTGTAATGGCAGTGATCTGGTTTAGAAAAGGGTACTGGAAGCAGACTGTGGTTTAAGCTAAATTTGTACCTTTAAACGATCAATAATAATGGTATGACAACTAAGAAAAAAGGCCTGAATACGATCTGTACTCACGCAGGCGAATTAAAGGATACCACCTTTAAAGGGGCTGTTTCCCCTTTGTATATGAGTACTTCCTACGCCTTTGAGGATGTGGAAATAAAAAGGTACCCAAGATACTTCAATACGCCTAATCAGGTAGCACTGTCTAAAAAAGTTGCAGCCCTCGAACACGCCGAAGAAGCCATGATATTCGGGAGTGGTATGGCCGCGATCAGTACCGCCATCCTGGCTTTTTTAAAGGCAGGGGATCATATCATCCTTCAGCGCATGCTTTACGGGGGTACTTATCACCTGATCACGGAGCAGTTCGAAAAATTTGGCATCGATTACAGCTTTATTGACGGATCGGATCCCGCGTCTTTTGAAAAAGCAATAACCCCAACCACCAGGGTGGTTTATATAGAGACTCCTTCAAATCCGTTGCTGACCATTACCGATATAAAGGCATTTGCAGAGATTGCCCGGAAGCACAATATCATTTCAATGATTGACAACACATTTGCGAGTCCGGTTAACCAAAATCCAATCGACTTTGGTATTGATGTTGTCATCCACAGTGCCACCAAATATATGGGAGGCCATTCGGATATCCTCGCAGGCGCTGTCGCTTCTTCCGCAGAAAATATGGAACGTATCTTCCAGCTGGCTAAAAACCTGGGAGGCAGTCTTAGTGATTATACGGTATGGCTACTCGAACGCAGTATTAAAACCATGGGATTACGGGTAAAGGCTCAAAACGAAAATGCCCTGAAACTAGCCGAATTTCTCAACGAACATCCGGATATCGATCAGGTATATTATCCCGGCTTATCCACGCATCCAGACCACGCTCTTGCCAGGGCTCAGATGCACGGGTTCGGCGGAATGATGTCTTTTGAATTAAAGAATGATATCAATGCTTCACATTTTCAGAAGTCGCTCAAATTAATCAAATCCTCAATGAGTCTGGCCGGGGTTGAAAGTACAGTGCTTTCCCCAACCCAAACTTCCCATGCTTTGTTATCAGAAGAAGAACGTCAAAAACAAGGTATCAGGGACGGACTTATCAGATTTTCGGTTGGAATAGAAGAAACAGACGATCTGATAGCCGACTTAGAACAAGCCATCCATACCGCAAAGAAGCAGCAGGAAACTGTCACTTCACATTAATTTTCCAAAGAACAAGGTTTTATGAAATTAGATATTTTAGTTTTTGGTGCCCATCCGGATGATGCCGAACTGGGCGCGGGGGGAACTATAGCCAAAGAGATAGCCCTGGGTAAAAAGGTGGGCATTATCGATCTCACCAGAGGTGAGCTCGGAACCCGTGGATCTGCTGAAATCAGGGACAAGGAAGCAGCCGAATCTGCGAAAATACTCGGCCTGAGTGTGCGAGAGAATATGGAATTTGCAGATGGGTTTTTTCCTAACGACCAGAAACACCAGCTGGCCCTGATCAGGAAGATCAGAACTTATAAACCTGAAATTGTCCTATGCAATGCAATTGAGGATCGTCATATTGACCATGCCAGAGGCAGTGAGCTGGTAAGCAATGCCTGTTTCCTCAGCGGGTTGGTAAAGATCGATACGATGGCAGAAGGGGATGACCAATGGCAGGATCCCTGGCGTCCTAAACAGGTATATCACTACATACAGTGGAAAAACCTCGAACCGGATTTTGTTGTTGACATCACTGGTTTTATTGATAAAAAGATGGAATCAATAATGGCGTATAGCTCACAGTTTTACGATCCGGAGAGTAAAGAACCAAGTACTCCGATTAGCAGTAAGAATTTTACAGATAGTGTTACCTATCGGGCCAGGGATATGGGCCGGATTGTTGGGGTAGAATATGCTGAAGGGTTTACGGCAGAACGCTTTATAGGGGTGAACAGCCTGAGTGATATTTTCTAGCTGGCCTGACTGTATTTGTCTTCGGCTTTGGGTAGCGTAAAGTAGAAGGTACTTCCTTTTCTCAGGGCGCTTTCTGCCCATATAGCACCTCCGTTTTTCTCAACCATCTCCTTGCAGAGGGAGAGGCCCAGACCTGTTCCTTTTTCGTTATTGGTTCCGTAGGTGGTAATATTAGAATTCTTCTTGAATAGTTTTTCAACGGTTACCTTATCCATTCCTACACCGGTATCCCTAACAGAAATTTCCCACTTATCGTTTTTCTCCTGGGCCTTGATGGTGATCATCCCATTTTCAGGAGTAAATTTAAGTGCATTGCTGATGAGGTTTCGAACAACGATGTCTATCTGATTGCTGTCAGACCAGATCAACGTATTACCATTGAGTTCACTTACAATTTTTATTGATTTGGATTTGGCGAGTTCAGAAAGCAGGTTGATATTTTCATCCACAAGGGTTTCCAGAGAGAACACAGCGGCCTTTGTTGTAGAACCATTCATTTGTGAATTCCCCCAGGACAAGAGATTATTTAAGGTAAAATAGATATGATCGACGTCATTTTTAAGTTTAGGAATAAATTCAAAGAATTCCGATTTATTCATCTCCCCGTCGGTGAACATTTGCAGCAGCCCCTGTAATGCACCGATTGGTCCCCGCAGGTCGTGTCCTATGATAGAAAATAACTTGGTCTTTGTCTCATTACTATCGGTGAGGGCAGCCTCATGGGCTTCCAGTTTTTCCTTCTTCGCGTTTAATTCGGTATTTAATCTTTTTTGAATCTTTTCTGCTCTTTTAATAAAGAAAGTGATTATAGAAAAG
This sequence comes from Flavobacteriaceae bacterium, assembly GCA_013042255.1. GTDB lineage: Bacteria > Bacteroidota > Bacteroidia > Flavobacteriales > Flavobacteriaceae > Muriicola. Next base: position 8,472 of record JABDQK010000084.1, read on the forward strand.
ATGATCATTACAATTATACCGGCATAAATAAGACCCCGCTGTTTGGCAAGAGCCTTTTGATTCTCGTCAATAAGTGTTTGTTTCTGCTGGTCGTATTCTGCCCTGGTTTTGAGCATGGTTAAACTCTTCTTGTTTTCATTCCGATGGAGGGTATCGCTGAGTTCCTGGTAGATTTCATGGAATGCCAGTGCCTTCCTGTAATCATTATTGTTTTTGTTTATGTTGTAAAGGGTTTTGGCACACTTCTGTGTTCCTTCCAGGAATTTTATACGATTGGAAATCTCATAAGCCTCCATGGCATAATTCTGTGCAAGGCTGTCTTTTCCCTGGCCCAGATATGCTTCAGCCATTCCGTTGAAAAGATATATCCTTCCCCTGTCGTCGTCGAGATCTTCATGGAGTAGCTCTCCCTGATGATACCAGTAGAGGGCCCACTGGTACTTTTGCTGCTTTAGGTAGACTTTACCCTTGATTTCATAGGCATAGGCAAGCCAATCCATCACTTCGTTATCTTCAAAGATGGCAATACTCCTGTTCACATTAAACATGGCGTAGTCTAATTTCCCCATCTCTGCATAGAGGGAAGCCAGATTACTCATGGTCTGTCCTGAATTCACATCATCCCCGATCTGATCATTCAGCTTTTTTACTTTATCATAGAATATCTGTGCCTGGTCATAGTCTTTCTGAGCTGCATATAACCCGGCAATATTCTCATTCATAATCGATAACATCTCCAGTTCACCCTTTTCTTCTGCTATTTCAATTCCCTGTAGATAATTATTGAGAGATTTGGCATAGTCACCTTTAAAGGCGTATTCTGAGGCGAGGTTATTTATGATTCGAAGTGTTAGCTCGCAGGCTTCAATATTTTTGGCAAGGATCAGGGCTTTGGTATAATTATTAATAGCGGCAACGCGCTCTCCTTTGCCAGAATAATAGTCTCCTAATCCCAGGTATGATTCGCTCTGGCCTTTAACGTATTCAGCTTTTTGACTGTGAACAAGGGCTTGTTTGGAAATAGTGAGCAGGCTATCAGTCTTGTAATAGCGAAAATTCTTTCCTAATTTATTGAGCAGATTGATATATACCGTATCGGTGACTTGAAAACCTTGCTGCGCCTTTAAGTTTTGAATTTCTGATAGCAGACTTTTTGTGTCTTCCTGGGCAATTCCTGTCACACTGAACAGGATAGCCAGCAACAGGAAACTAGCCTTTCTGGCAAGTTTGTTCTGAAGCATAAAAATTGAAGACGCAAAATGGCGCATACCTATTATATATATCAAGCAATAAAAATAAGCTGGAAGGCAGGCCGGTTCTAAAATTTGTTGTGAAATGCCCGATTTTGTGTGTTATATCGATATTTTATGACTTTTGATCCCGAAAAAGGTCTAAATACACCGAAATCTGAAGTGAAAAAATCAGGAGGGATAGCCTTAGGATTTTATTTTAAAATATCAATTGTTTTATTTTGATGCAATAGGCAAAAAAAATTACCTTTGCCACCGCTTAGTTACGGTGGTTGTAGCTCAGTTGGTTAGAGCGCTGGATTGTGGTTCCAGAGGTCGCCGGTTCGAG
>JABDQK010000085.1 GCA_013042255.1 Flavobacteriaceae bacterium
GATTTCCCTTAGATTAGGAGTCCCAAAAAATCAATTTTGAATATAACCAAGACCAAATTTGCTATTGTTCTAGCTATTGTAATAGTTGGATTTGGCATTGGGATATACCTTCAAGATCTCAAACATCAGGAGAGTACGGAAGCAGCCTGGAAAGCAAATAGGTATAATCTGGAGAGGTTTAATCAAATCAGGGATTATACGATAAAATTGAATGCTACCAATTGGAGGTTGATGCGGGATAGTATAGGACAAGAACTAGACAGCTTTATCATACTGCGATTCCGCAAAGAAGTTGATAGCCTGAAGGCCCTGGAAAATAATCAATAAACCTCTTTCTAAGTATTAGCTCACCTTATATCAGTACGTCGAAGTTGTATTTCAGAAAATATGACAATCTCATGCAGTTATTCCGCTGCTTTCCTTCATATCTTAGGACCTGAATAAAATGCAACTAAGTGACCTTGATCTTTTCTGGGACTATAACCGCCTTCAATAAATCAGACCGTTCAAGGGTTTTGGCATTTTTGATAACAGTTTTGTTATTTTACCAGGTAAATATCCAAGGTCAGGATTACATATCTGAGGATACAGATACTTTAATTCGGACTCAGTTAAGCTTAAAACACGATAATGACTTCTTCACCCTTAGTGATCGCTACTATTCTTCAGGGCTTTTTCTGAGTTATACAAAGCGCCTGATGTCATCGGCAAGAAAAAATGATCATCAGCAACTCTCTCTCACTATAGGGCAGGAAATTTTCACCCCCTCAAATATCATAACTACCGATATTTCAGAGCAGGACCGACCTTACGTTGGATTCTCAGGATTGTGGGCGAGCTGGTCCAGAGTACGGGACAACAGGGCGATAGATACGCGACTTCTCCTTGGAATTGCCGGAAATAACTCGGGTGCAGGCGGTTTTCAGCGCTGGTATCACAATTTATTTGTAGTATCCGATCCACCGGTTTGGGTAGGAGAAATGAACAATAGTTTTCACGCCAACCTGTATCTCAATTTACATCGGGAATGGTGGCTTGCTCCGCTCCCCTTTTCTGTTAGCCTGGGTCTGCAGCCCGAGTTTGCCTTTGGAACACGGGATCAATACGGCGAAATCAACCTTATTGCTTTCTTCGGGCGGAGAAATCCATTGATGTCGAGCATGGCGTATAAACGCATAGGGAGCACAGCAAGAGAAATTTTCTTCAGCCTTCAGGCTGGCTACAGGAAGGTGTTTTATAATGGCATGTTACAAGGTAACGCCCTGGGGGATGATTCAATTTTTCTTATCGATGCCAGCGAGAATTTAATTTTTGGAGCATTAACCGTTCAACACCGATTTCAGAAAAATGAATATCGCTTTGGATACCAGATCCAGTCGGCTGAAGCGGCGGGAAATAAGTCACATAAGTTCATTACCCTTTCCTATGCCAGGAACTTCTGAGAAAATGGGGTTGGTCACTTACCTTTTCTTTTCCCAGAAACTACAGAAATTTAGTATTTTTAGCCTGTAAAAATTGTTTATGAAAACCGCAAAGAACCTATTTAGCCTTATTTTACTGGCCTTTTTAACTGTGCAATGTTCAAATGATGAAGGCGATGATACAAATACAGTTACCAGTCCGCCTGTTGCAGATTTTGACGCTTTGGCGACAACGATTCGTGCAGGTACAAGGGTTCAGTTTGTAAATGGTTCAACAAATGCCACTTCTTTTGAGTGGACTTTCGAGGGTGGAACACCCGGAACCAGTACCGAAGTAGAACCTTCCATTGAATATCAGGTTGCAGGAACTTATGACGTTACCCTAACTGCGATAAACAGCGAAGCAGAAAACACCTTATTGCTCGAGAATTTTATCACTGTGGTTGATCCTCCGGCAGCAAACTGATCTGATTCTAGAATTTTAGGTCGAATTTTACTCCTTTTTTATGATCATCATTGAATTGAGATGAATGATATACGGAATTCTATTTACCTGATTTACAGGGATTAACATTTAATCAGCTTAGATCTCAGGTACCTTTCACATTTGTTTAAGTAAATTATATGAAAATATTATGCTAAGTTACTTATGGCTAATCTGAAATCTTTCCTATCTTTTAGCCTTGATTTTTGAAACGAACTACTATGGACTTACTTAAAAGGGCAGAGACATTTGAAAACTTAAAAATGAGTCATATGTCTACCAGTGACAGGGTACAGGCATCGAGAGATGCTAAGGCACTGATCCTGGGACTGAACGAGATATACAAAAAAACGAAAGATCCGGAGCTCATGGATCTTATGAAACGATTGACCGAAAAAAAGCAAAAGATAGAAAAGCGTATCAAAGGATCTCCGGTCATCTAGAAGCACGGCTACTCTTATTGCTAAGAGAGAGAATCGTAAAAAATTGATAATGTTTTAATAATCCACAGTAAGATGTGGATTATTTTTTGTCATATTCCCAAAAAATTTAGTTTTAAGTGTTAATTTTGGGAAAATAAAAATATTTCAAAATGGGCAAATTCGAGATTAAAAAAGACAAATCAGGTCAATTCAGATTCAATCTTAAGGCCGGTAACGGACAAGTTATCTTAAGTAGTGAAGCATACAAGACAAAATCGGCCTGCGAAAATGGCATTGAATCTGTTAGAAAAAATTCTAAGAACGACTCAATGTTCGAGCGGAAAGTCGCTAAGAATGGTAAACCGTATTTTGGCCTGAAAGCGTCTAACGGGCAGGAGATAGGATCTAGTCAGATGTATGCATCCGCATCCTCTATGGCCAGTGGTATTGCTTCAGTAAAAAAGAATGCTTCGTCGGCAAAAGTGGTAGATAATTCTTAAACTCTGAGCACTTATTAACTAACCCTGAAATTAATCAGGGAAGAAAGGACAACTTCTGTTGTCCTTTTTTTATGATTTACTACCTTTAAGTAGTGTATTGTATTATAGACATTGAAACCACAGGAAACGGGATCAAAGGCAATAAGATCACCGAGATCGCTATATTTAAATTCAATGGAAAACAGATCACCGAAGAATTTACTTCCCTGGTTAATCCCGAATGTGAGATTCCACCTTTTATTACGGGACTTACAGGTATAGACAATGATACCGTCCGAAACGCCCCTCTGTTAAAAGATATTGCTGAAGATATCCTGCGGATCACCGACGGCTGTATTTTTGTCGCTCATAGTGTCAACTTCGATTATAACGTAATCCGGAATGAATTTGAACAGCTGGGCATCAGCTTTGTAAGAAAAAAGTTGTGTACAGTACGACTTTCAAGGGTCGTATTTCCGGGGTATCGATCGTATAGTCTGGGTAAACTTTGTAGCTCTCTCGGAGTACCCCTTGAAAACAGACACCGGGCAAGAGGTGATGCCCATGCTACGGTTCTTTTGTTTTCGAAAATTTTAAATACCGAAGGAATCGATATTACACTAAAAAGGTTCCTGAATGCAAGATCGCAGGAAGCAACCCTTCCTCCCTCATTACCTAAAGCACAATATAGTGGATTACCTCAAAAGCCAGGCGTTTATCATTTTAAAAATGATAAAGGAGAAGTTATATATACGGGCAAAGCAAAAAACATTAAAAAAAGGGTCTTGAGCCATTTTTACGATAAAAGTGAAAAGGAGATAAAAATGTGCCGGGCAACTCAAAAGATAGATTTTGAATTATCAGGAAATGAACTCGTAGCTCTTTTGATGGAAAACCATGCAATCAAAAAACTATATCCCCTTTATAACAGAGCTCAGAAAAAGAAGGTGCCAAGGATTGCCATTTTTTCCTATGAAGACAGGGAGGGAATTTTACACCTTGCTTTTTCGAAAATCAACAGTGTACCTCAGCCTTTAACTACATTGTATTCGCTTACTGAAAGCAGGGAATTCCTAGAACAGATTTGTGCCAAATTTGAATTATGCGCCAAATATTGCCATCTCCAGGATGGCGTTGCTCAATGCAACCATTTCCGACTTGGACCTTGTTCAGGAATTTGCCGGGGGAAAGAAGATATAATTGAATACAATTTAAAAGTGCAGAAAGCCATTGACTATGTCACTTCTGAACGGGAAAATTATATAATCAAAGAGCAAGGCAGGAATCCGGAGGAAGATGCATTGATTGTAGTTCGTGATGGATTGTATTGCGGGTATGGATTTATTCCCAAGGATCAGCAAATTTCATCGCTGGAAGATGCTATGGCCTATGTTACACCCCAAACAGAGACCCTAGAAGCTAAACGACTTATAAGTTCGTATACTTTCAAAAACCAAAACAAAATACTTCTGATGGGGCAAGAATAAATGGTTATCCAGTTATCGTTTTTTATTTAACTCCCGATACATTCTCACGACAAAAACCATCCATATCAGGAAGATAAAAGCGACGAATATAGAATATGCCAGTATAAAATCCATCACTTCCTGTATTTAAAATAGTTCATAAATCCAAGGATGGTAGGCGCCCAGAAGGCTATAAAAATGGCATCGAGCTTATTCCCGGTGAGGTAAAGGTATTCAGAGACAACAATGATAGAGAGCACGCAAAGGAGCAGTAAAATATTGATTACCCCTACACTCTGAATAAAGTTTTTAAGCATTCCTGTTGGTTATTTGAAATAAAAATACACAAATTCCCTTTCTACTGTAGAGGGTTAGAAGAAATAATTCAAAATAGCGAAATAGAGAGAAACAATGAGTTAACCCCTACATTAAAGAGTTGGGGTGTAACGCAAAAAATTGATTGAAGCCTAGCAGAGATTCAGTAAAAACTTCATTTACTTTTCACTGCACATGTATTAAGGCCGAAAATCCCATAGAGCGGACAAAAACCAATTAGACTTGTCAATAGGAAAATAGCTGTAATCGTCAGGAGAATATACGAATACATCCCGGTTATAACTTCGTAATAAACCAATGCACCAGCTACTAAAGCAACAACTACTCTGATCAGTTTATCTAAGGCACCCATGTTCTTTTTCATCTGAATTGGTTTTAAGTTAGTCTATATACAAGCTGAACTACCAGGTATATTAACCCCAGGCAAAGGACACATACTCCTATAAATTTCAATACCCGTTTCAATGTTACGAACCTAAGGTAATTCAGCCAGCTAAGACCTCAAATGATTTCAATCATAGGGTTGTTGGACAAACATAATCTGTAAGTTCCATTCCCGCCTCTTTCATGGCATCAAAACCTCCACCAATATCAATCAGGTTATGAATGCCCCTGCTCTTCAGAATGGAAGCTGCTATTACCGATCGGTAGCCTCCGGCACAATGAAGGTAAAAAGGTTGTTCAGCAGGATAAGTATTTAAATGTTCATTGATGTTATCCAAGGGGGTATTTTTTGAGCTTACCAAATGTTCAGAAAGGTATTCAGTCTCTTTCCTCACATCAAACACCGGGGCCGATTCATCGGCTAAATGCTTTTTGAGATCTGCAGCGGGTACGGAAACAATGGTATCGGTTTCCTTTCCTGCTTTAACCCAGCCTTCGAATCCACCTTTTAAAAACCCAAGGGTACGGTCGAACCCAACTCTCGATAAGCGGGTAACTGCTTCTTCTTCCTGTCCTTCAGGTGTCACAAGAAGCAAGGGCTGATTCACATCGGCGATCAAGGCACCCACCCAGGGGGCAAAATCACCATTTAACCCGATAAAAATTGATCTGGGAATGTGCCCTTTTACAAAGTCCTCTTGGGTTCTGACATCGAGTACCACAGCCTCGGTCTCATTAGCAAGGTTTTCGAATTCATCAGGGGTCAATGCTTTGGTTCCCCTTTTTAGGACATCTCCTATATCTTCATAGCCTTCTTTGTTCATTTTTACATTAAGCGGGAAGTATTTTGGAGGGGGAAGCAGGCCTTCTGTTACCTCCTGAATAAATTCCTCCTTACTCATATCAGCCCTAAGGGCATAATTCACTTTCTTTTGGTTTCCAAGGGTATCCACCGTCTCCTTCATCATATTTTTTCCACATGCGGATCCTGCCCCATGAGCTGGATATACTATGACGTCATCGGCCAGGGGCATAATCTTTGTTCTCAGACTATCGTACAGCAATCCGGCAAGATCTTCCTGAGTCATATGCGCCGCTTTCTGTGCAAGATCGGGTCTTCCCACATCTCCCAGAAAAAGGGTATCCCCCGAAAATATTGCCACATCCTTGCCCTTTGAATCCTTTAAAAGATAGGTAGTACTCTCCATGGTATGCCCCGGAGTATGCAAAACTTTAATTGTTAATTCTCCAAGTTTAAATTCCTCTTCGTCCTTAGCGATATAGGCATCGAAGGTGGGATCTGCTTTTGGTCCATAGACAATGGGGGCACCGGTTTCTTTGGCCAGCGTTACATGTCCACTTACAAAATCGGCATGAAAGTGAGTTTCGAAGACGTATTTTATTTTAGCTTTATCCTTTTCTGCTCTTTTAATATAAGGCGATACCTCTCTAAGGGGGTCGATAATAGCCGCCTCTCCCTTGCTCTCAATGTAATAAGCACCCTGGGCCAGGCATCCTGTATAAATCTGTTCTATAGTCATAGTCTTTTTTGTTTAATTTCTTCGCAAAAATAAGGCAATATCCTCTAGCTTGAGTAACCCTTGTTACCAAGCGAATTTCTTTGTAAGGCTACTTTATCCTGAAGTTCCGACTTTTTTCCCGGATCATCAAAAAATGATACAGCTTCCCGTGTCTCCACAAAAAGACACTCTTTCGGCAACAATTCCATAAGTCCGCTTGAGAACAAAATATCCCGTGTAGGTCCTATGGCACCGGCAATAAAGAAGTGGATCCCCCTTTCATACATCGTCTCAATAAGATTTCGCAACATATGAGCAGCCGAGGAATCTATGTAATTTATCGCCTCTGCATTCAGGATCACTGCTTTTAGTTCTGGGCCTTTCTGATCAATAAGGTTGAGGAGGCGCGACTTAAAAAATCCTGAATTTCCAAAATACATCTGGGCATCAAAGCGAACAATTAGCAAATCATTTCGTACCAAAGCATCAGATTCAAACCTCCTGATATTCCTGTAGTAAGGAGTGCCTTTAATATTTGCCAGAACTGCAAAATGCGGGTTGGAAGTTCTGTAGACCATCAGGAGGAGAGAAATCACCACCCCCACGATAATTCCCTCCATGATTCCTATAAAAATTGTAATAGCGAAGGTAGCCAGAAGGACAAAAAACTCATCCTTTCTGTATTTCCATAACTCACGGGCGTACTTAAAATCGATTAAATTATATACCGATACCATAATTATGGCAGCCAAAGCTGCTTTAGGCAAGTAATAGAGTAAAGGTGTCAGGTATAACAAAGTGAGCAGTACGATTAATGCTGTAAAAAGAGTTGCCAGATTCGATTTTGATTTTGCTTCATAGTAAATAGCCGATCTTGAAAAACTCGCTGCAACGGGGTAGGACTGAAACAGTGAACCCGTCATATTTGAAAGTCCCAATGCTACAAGTTCCTTATTGGCATCGAGCTGATCTCCATTCATCTTATCCTCGATTCCCTTTGCTATCGAAATGGTTTCCAGATATCCGATCAGGGATAAAGTAAGGGCGATGGGCCACAACTGCATAATGGAATTGAGAGATACCGAAGGCAGGACTACTTCTGGCAAGCCCTTAGGAATTTCCCCTACAATATCGACGCCTTTATCGACCCATTGAAAAATGTATACGGCAAGTATCCCCAGAATCACTACCATTAAAATATACGGCAGCTTCTGATTCCATTTTTTAAAGACTATTATCAGAAGGATGCCTATCAGCCCAATTCCAAAATCGTATGGATTTAAATCCGCCATTTTCCCTAAGGCATTCCAGATGATAGTATGCAATTGGTTACTTCCCACGATATCAGTCCCCAGCAGATATTTCAATTGACTAAACATAATGATCAATGCAGCGCCTGAAGTAAATCCACTAATCACGGGTTTCGATAGAAAATTAACAAGGAATCCCATCCTCAGCAACCCTAGAAAAAACTGAAAAGCCCCAACCATAAAAGCCAGCAAAATAGCCATAGCTATATAATTTTCAGGACCTACAGAGGCGATAGCTCCCAGTCCCGCAGCAACCAATAGCGAATCCATTGCCACCGGGCCTATTCCAAGAGATCTCGAAGTGCCGAAGAAAGTATAGATCAGCAAGGGTACCATGGAAGCATAAAGGCCATACACGGCAGGTAATCCGGCAATAAGGGCATAGGCGAGGCCCTGTGGAATTAATACAATGGCCACGGTAAGTCCGGCCAAAAGATCTTTAGGCAGGAATGACCATCTGTACTTCCTGATCCAGGTTGTAAATGGAAATATATTATGCATTTCTTACAGTAATCACTAGCTATGGAATCATAGCGAATTGATCTTTATATGGCTGCGCTGAAGGTCAATGATCCCTTCTCGTTCCATCTTTTTTAATACTCTGGAGATAACGACCCTGGACGTATGAAGGTCAGCCGCAATTTCCTGGTGTGTAGCGTGGATTACATCATTGTGATTTACCATGGCCTTATCCCTGAGGTATTTCAATACCCGTTCGTCCATATTCATAAAGGCAAGAGTATCAACAGTTTCAAGTAATTCTTCCATTCTGTTATTGTAACTATCCAGGATAAATGCCCTCCAACTCCTGTATTTGCCCATCCAGTCTTCCATTTTATCCACGGGTATCATCAGCAGGTCCACATCAGACTCGGCCACCGCCCTGATCTTACTCGTTCCTTTCTTTACACAGCAGGATAGTGTCATTGCACAGGTATCACCTTTTTCAATAAAATACAGGAGAAGGTCCTCCCCCGCCTCGTCTTCCCGCATGATTTTGATAGCCCCACTGATTATCAAAGGCATAAAAGTGATAGAATCCCCAATATCTATTAGATAATTCCCCTGTTTCACATTTTGAAGTTTCCCTGTAGAAAATATTTCTTCCAGCAGTTCGTCTTCGAATAAATACCCGTAGAGTTCCTTGAGAAGTTCCAGGTCTAATTCTTTCATATTCTGGTTGTCCATTGTTATCCTTTTGGTATTATTCTTAGCTTAAATTCAGCTTCGGGTTGATTCAGATGCTTAAACCCTTCGTGTAAAAACCGTTGTTCTACCGAATATGGATAAAAAGTTATCGGCTCTATACAAATCATATTTGAAACAGGTGACCAGAGCATAAAATGACCAAATCCACTGGTCACTAACTGTAACTCCCTTTCGTCTTTCAGGATTAGACTTTCTTTCTGGGGCACATGCAAGGCAATATTTCCTGCATCCATAACCTCATCCAGGCTGTATGAAATATCGTCTGATACAACCTGTGCAGAAGCCGATCGCAATTTAAACGCGGGATGATAACCAAGCATATATGGCATATCCTTGTCACCACTGATGACAAAGGTAATTTCCAAACAGTCTTTTAAAAGAACAACCCGCTTTTCAAACCGAAAACTAAAGGGCCATATGAGTCGACCCACCTTAGATCGCTCAGGGTACTTCGAATTCTGAATCACTGTTCCGGCAATGTATTCTTTGCTAAAACTGGCCGATTGATCGTCATTACTTTCCAGAGAATACTTGAGTTCACGAAGCAGGCCATGCTGATCCTGAATAGCATTGCCTTTTGGCACCTGCACCCTGTATCCCGCATTCTCAGTAGGGCCTATGATCGGGAACATTTCCGTATCCGTATGACCCCAGCCCGGGCTGCCCTTCTGATGAAGATACTCATAGTCATTAAGCTGATAACTGATAATCTCTCCGGAGTCGATGACAACAGTCTGATTATTATTTTTTAGTGTAACCATAGACTATTGATTAATGAGGCGATAGATCAGTACAGCAGATCGTTTTGTAAGTGCTTCAATCGTTTTAAGATTCACCGTTTCCTCAGGGGTATGCGCTCCAGAGCCCATAGTCCCAAGTCCGTCGAGACAATCTACGTAATCAGCCACAAAAGAAGTATCGGCTGCTCCCCTTTTTCCCGGGTCATAGCCTAAAACTTCTCCCTGCCCCAGATCCTGGCTAACCTCATTTAAGGCAGCCAGCAATTTCATGTTGCCTGCTGTGGGCTGCATGGCAGGATAACTATCGGTAAATGAAATAGTAGCCGAGGTATTGGGCAAATTATCCGCTACAATCTGCTTCATCTTTTCCCGTGCATTCTCCTTTTGTTCTTCTGAAATAAATCGCAGACCGCCTTTGACATAGGCCGTTTGGGCCACCACATTCGATTTTCCGAAGACTTCTCCTGTGCTTTTTAAGGGATCGTAGTCCACAAAGGTACCTCCCAGAAGAATTCCAGGATTAAAAGTAAGGTACTCTTCACCCCTAACTTCGGTGTAGAAAGAGTTCAGAATCCGACTCATCTCGAAGATGGCTCCTGCACCGGTTCGTTCACTAAATACACCAGAGGAATGTGCGCGTTTGCCTTGTACCTCAACCTCCCACCCTGAGGCTCCTCTCCGGGCTACAGTAGCATAATTAAATCCTGTGGAGGTTTCATACCCAAGGGCGATGTCACTTCGTTTAGCAGCTTCTATAAGATCCTTCCTGCTTATTTCCAGGGGTTTGCCGGTACTCTCTTCATCTCCGGTAAAGGCCACGATTATCTGTGCATTACCTAACAAATTCTGCTCCTGCAAGGCCTTTAAGGCATAGAGAATGATTACATTCCCCCCTTTCATATCATTTCCTCCCGGGGCATGGGCTATGCTATCGTTAATTTTTTCAAATTTCTGAAACGGACTGTTTTCTTCGAAAACCGTATCAAGATGCCCGATAAGAAGTATTTTTTTTCCTTTATTCCCGGATGTCTCTGCGAAAAGGTGACCTGCCCTGTTCATTTCCTCCGGCATGTCTATCCATTGTGTTGTAAATTCCAGTTCTTCAAACGCTTCCTGAAATACAGTCCCTACCTCCTTTACCCCCCTGGCATTTAGAGTTCCACTATTGATATTCACTACTTCTTCCAGAAAACTTATAGCCTCATCATTGTTCTTTTCAACAGAAGCTATGATCTTACTTTCAATACGAGACAATTTTTGGGAGAATGAGCACAAGGGGATGGCACTGGCCATCATCAAAATCAGGATTTTACGCATTTTCAAGGGATTGTTTTGGCTTCAAAAGATAGGAAAACTATTCAAGAAAGCCTTGCTTTTTCATCCACTCATCATTGTAAATTTTCCCGACATACCTGCTGCCATGATCGTGAAAGAGTACCACTACCACATCATCTTTAGTAAAATGCTCCTGCAACTGAATAACGCCTTTAATGGCTGCACCTGCAGAATTACCTAGGAACATGCCCTCTTCCCGGGCCAGACGCCGGGTATACACTGCTGCATCCTTATCAGTCACCTTGGTAAAGCCGTCGATGATATCAAAATTGACATTTTCAGGCAGAATGTCCTCCCCTATACCCTCTGTGATGTAGGGGTAAATTTCATCCTTATCGAAAATACCGGTCTCGTGGTACTTCTTAAATACAGACCCGTAGGTATCTACTCCCCATATTTTGATATCGGGATTTTTCGATTTCAGAAAGGAGCCTACCCCCGAAATCGTTCCACCTGTACCCACACCTACTACAAAATGCGTGACCTTACCATCGGTTTGCTCCCATATTTCAGGACCGGTAGTCAGAAAATGCGCTTTGGTATTTGATGGATTATCGTACTGATTTACATACCAGGAATTGGGTATTTCCTCAGACAGTCTTTTGGCAGTAGAATAATAACTCCTGGGATCTTCCGGAGCGACATCAGTAGGACATACATGAACCTCACTTCCCATGGCCTTGAGAATATCAATTTTTTCCTTCGATTGCTTATCGCTAATTACACATATCATTTTATAGCCCATGACTACTGCAACCAAAGCCAGGCCCATGCCTGTATTTCCGGAAGTCCCCTCAATTATGGTTCCCCCCGGCCTGAGTTTCCCCTCTACCACAGCATCTTCAACCATTTGAATTGCCATTCGGTCTTTAACAGAATTTCCCGGATTAAAGGTCTCGTACTTGGCCAGGACAAGGCACGGCAAATCCCTTGTAAGTTTGTTTAGTTTAACAAGGGGAGTATCCCCAATGGTTCCTAAAATGTTTTCTGCATATTTCATAGGGTGCAAAGATACAGGTTCACAAAATCAAGGCCTAAGAAGTGCATAATTTTGACGGCATCATATTATCAATGCCCGGGGCCGGATTAATCGAATTTGATTGCTTTAACCGGACTGATCCTTGTAATGATATGTGAAGGAATAAGGAGCATCAGCATACACAGTAGCAATACCCCGGCATTTAGAAAAAGAATAGTTGGCAGATCCATATAGACGGGAATGTAGTCGATGTAATATTCCTGAGGATTGGGAAATTGAAAGTATCTGAAACGATCCTGGAACCAGATCAGACCCAGACCCAGCAAATTTCCCCAGAACAAGCCGATAAGAATAAGGTATGCCGCGTTGTAGAGGAAGACTTTTCGTATACTCCAGTTGGCAGCCCCGAGAGCTTTGAGTACACCTATCATTGGGGTTCGTTCCAGGATGAGTACAAGTAAGGCCGTGATCATATTGATTCCGCCTACGATGATCATAATTCCTATTATAATTCCGATATTGAAATCGAACAAACCGATCCACTCAAAGATTTTATAGTATTTATTTTTAATGGTCTGGGTATCCAGGGTACTAAGTGTCTGGCCGTAGATTTCTGCACTTTTTTCTTCAATGTTATCAAAATCAGTGAGAAAAACCTCAAAGTTCCCCACCTCATTATTTTCCCATTGGTTCATCCGCTGGATATGCCTAATGTCTGTTATAATGTAAGTGCCGTCGAACTCTTCAAATCCACTGTCAAAGATCCCGGTAATTTTAAATTTTCGCTGATTTGGAATCTTCGACGGATCTTCTTCCTTGAGGAAAAAGGTAAAAAACTCATCCCCCACATCCATTTGTAGTCGGGATGCCATCAAAGCAGACATGAGTACTTCCGAATTGAGCTTGGAGCTATAATCGGGAAGTTCTCCTCTTATCAGAAAATCTTCAAAGGCGGTCCAATCATAATCCTCCCCCACCCCCTTGGCGATAATACCCTCAAAAGTATCTTCGGTTCGGATGATCCCCGCCTTGGTGGCAACGGCCTGAATATGCCTGACACCTTCAACCAAATTAAAATCGGGATAGAAATCCTGTTCGAGAGATACCGGAATGACAGAGACCTCGGAATTGTTATTATCGTAATTGTAGATCTGTATATGCCCGTTAAAAGCCGCAATTTTTTCCCGGATCTTGTATTTGAGTCCGACCCCTGTCGCTACGGCAATAAGCATCATCAGAATCCCCAAAGCAATAGCCGCAATAGCTATTTTTATTATTGGAGCAGATATACTAATTTTATGCTGCTTACCTTTGATAAGGCGTTTTGCGATAAACAGTTCTAAATTCAACCGATGTTTTTTTTTCTCCCTCAAAAATACAGTTTTCATCTGTTAGTTACTGATGTTTCTATACTTTCAAAGCAGCTACTCAAAGGAACAGCTTTGAGGGGTCGACTGGTTCTTGGACTAAGTTTCCTTACGGCATCCCTGCTATATGGATGCGGGGACAAATCTGTACGGGCTTCAGCTGCCGGAAAAAATCTACCTGCGGTAGAAATACTCCCGTCTACCGATAGGCTTGTTGTTGGTGCGAACCGAACCGAGCTATACCTCCCCATGCTAAGCGGAAAAAGAATAGGACTTGTAGCCAACCAAACTAGTGTGATCTTTAAAGAAAAAAACACAGATGCCAGTTCAAATACCGCCTATACCCATCTCGTGGATTCCCTGCTTGCTTTAGACATCGATCTTATACGTGTTTTTTCTCCTGAACATGGATTTCGGGGAACGGCCGATGCAGGTGAAAAAGTAAAGGATGGAATCGATCAACGCAGTGGACTCCCCATTATTTCCCTTTATGGGGCCAATCGGAAACCTACTAAATCACAATTAGAAGGACTTGATGTTGTGGTATTTGACATCCAGGATGTTGGGGTGAGGTTTTATACTTATATAGCTACCCTGCAATTGGTGATGGAAGCATGTGCAGAATCGGGTATTCCGGTAATTGTTTTGGACCGTCCTAATCCCAATGGCCATTATATTGACGGTCCCAGCATGGAACACGAATTTACAGGTTTTCTGGGTATGACGACTATCCCGCTGGTCTATGGGATGACCATCGGAGAATACGCGCAGATGATCAATGGAGAAGGCTGGCTGGAGAAGGAAACTAATGCAGAATTAACGATAATTCCAATTGAGCACTACACTCATCAGACATCCTATAGCCTCCCCCTCAAACCATCCCCAAACCTGCCCAATGACCAGGCCATTAATCTATATCCCAGCCTTGGATTATTTGAAGGCACCAATATCAATGCAGGGAGGGGAACAGACTATCAGTTCCAGCGATATGGGGCCCCGTTTCTCAATCCTTCTGTTTATAACTTCAGCTATATCCCTGAATCCAATCCAGGCGCAAAATCACCAAAACACCTGGGAACTAAATGTTTTGGGGAAGACCTAAGAGATGTTCCCAGGCTCGACAAAGTTTCACTGGAATGGATTATCAAAGCATATAATAACTGTGAAGACAAAGAGCGATTTTTTAATACTTCAGGATTTACGAAGCATGCCGGGACAGACGAATTGCAAAAGCAAATTGAGGCCGGGTATTCCGAAGAAAAAATTAAAGAATCCTGGGAGGCAGATCTGAACGCCTTTAAAAAGATCAGGAAGAAATACCTCCTCTATCCCTGAGAAGAATCCTTTCCCCCGGTAGGTTTGCGGTATTTGTGGAAAGGTTGTTTCAGTAAACCCATAATCGAGCCATTTTCCTTTTTGTCCGGAAAGGTATCAACACCATAGACAATGGCCTCCCGGTCTAATTCCATATACGTGCCAAATAACCTGTCCCATATGGAGAAAATATTCCCATAATTAGAATCGGTATAAGGCAATACATAATGATGGTGGACCTTGTGCATATCAGGGGACACTAGAATATAGCTGATCATTCGGTCTACTTGTCTTGGCAATCTGATGTTGGCATGGCTAAACTGTGTAGCTATAAGGGAAAGCGACTGATAAAGCATCACAATTCCTATAGGAGTACCCACTAGGAATACTCCGAAGAGGGTAAAAGAAAATCGGATAAGACTTTCCAGGGGATGATGTCTGTTAGCCGTTGTAGTATCTACCTCGTGGTCTGTATGATGCACCAGGTGGATCATCCATAATGGTTTTACCTTGTGCTCCACATAATGGGCCAGATAAGCCCCAAAAAAATCCAGCAACAAGACCCCAAGAAGAATATAACTCCAGAGAGGCATTTCCGGCAACCAGTTGATCAGACCAAATTCATTAGCTGCCACCCAGTCACTGGTTTTTAAAAGCAAAAAAGCCAGGGCAAAATTGATCACAATTGTAGTTAAGGTGAAGAAAAAATTAGGCACGGCATGTCGCCACTTTTTATAACGAAAACGAAACAATGGTACAGCCCCTTCCAACAGCCAGAAAAAAGTAATCCCCAGAACCAGGATCAGACTTCTGTGACTCGATGGGATGGTTTCGAAATATTGAATCAAAGTTTCCATAAGCCTAAAAATAATCAAATTGAGGATAAATATCAGAATCAGTTTCCTATCCTCTTTTTCATTTCTTCTACAATATTATACGCTGCAGGACATACGAAAGTATTCTTAACTGTAAGTTTCCCTAGTTGTTCAAACCGCCTCCGATCGGTATGCGGATATTCCCTGCAAGCCTTGGGCCGAACTTCATAAATGCTGCAATAGTTATCAGGACCCAGAAACGCACAAGGAAGTTCCTGCAACACATGATCGCCATCTTCATCCGTCCTGAGATAGGTATCCTCAAAGCTGGCAGCTTTCATTTTTAAATGCTTTGAGATCCTGTCGATATCGGCGCGTGTAAAAAGCGGACCCGTCGTCTTGCAACAATTGGCGCAACTAAGACAGTCTGTATGCTCAAATTCATTATGGTGCAGCTCTTGTGCAATGCTATCGAGGTTTTTTGGAGGCCTACGTTTTAAACGGGTAAAAAACTGTCGGTTTTCACGCTCTTTCTCCCTGGCCATTTTTGGGAGGACCTTCAGGATATCCTGCATACTCCTTTCATTATCTTTCTTTAATTTCACCCTAATTTCATTTTCCTTACCGCAACAAATATCCCACTTTTGCATTAAAGAAAAGGCGAAATGGGGGCAGATGTGTTCGGCAAGGCAATTCTGGATTACCAGTTGGGTGAAAAGAATAGTGAGATTTTCACTATTTCTTCCCTTGGAGATGAGGATTCCATCCCGGTATCACATCTCTTCAGGAGGTACGAAACCATGCCCGATTTAGAGAAAACTGCCTTAAGCCTTTGCAGTGGTCGCGTGCTCGATATAGGTTGCGGTGCCGGAAGCCACAGCCTGTACTTATCATCCAGGGGATTAGATGTGACATCAATCGATATATCCCATGGAGCAGTACAGGCTTGCAAAGACCGGGGACTTACCAATGTTATTGAGGCTGATTTCTGGAATTACAAGGGCGGTAATTTTGACACTCTTTTATTACTAATGAATGGGATTGGTATTGTAGGGCAAGTGTCAAAACTAACGCAGTTCTTTCAAAAGACAAAGGAATTGCTCAATCCCGGAGGCCAGATTATTTTTGATTCAAGCGATATCATTTATATGTTCGACCGGGATGAGGATGGCGGATTCTGGATTCCGAACGATGGTACTTATTACGGGGAGCTTACATACGAGTTGGAGTATAAAAACTTAAAAAGTGAACCTTTTCCGTGGTTGTTTGTCGATTACAATACCCTACAGGATGAAGCCCTTAAAGCGGGATTTGATTGCAAACTTGTAAGGATGGGAATTCATTACGACTATTTGGCCAGATTAGCGGTAAAGGCATAATAGCGAAGTTAATTTGCCGTTCTTATGTAGGGTTTTAGAGTTTATACTTGTTATAAGTGTATAGATATCATAGATTTAAAAGACGATAATGATGATGAAAAGATATTATTTCTTCCTGATTGGCTTGCTACTATTTGCTGGTTGTTCTAAGGATACGGACAACCCGGGAGGCAATGGCACCGATCCTATAGACAAATCGGCGAACTTACTATCGACCGGTGATTCGGCCAATGACATCCTCACCAATAATACCTTTACCAAATTGCTGATTGAAATTGGATATGTCACCGGATTTCAACCCAGTGCAGAAGCCATGAACAATTTTCAGGCCTTTCTGCAGGCACGGACGTTTAAGCAGGATATCGAGATACAATATCTTGAATTGCCCAGTCCGAATGAAAATGATCTCAGCCTGCAGGAAGTTGCGGATCTTGAAAGTGATAACCGTACAGCTTATAATGAGGGTTCAACCCTTGCGATTTACATATACTTTTCCGATGCTCCGGCTGATACCGACGATCCCCAGGAAGGAACCGTTACCCTGGGTGCCGTGTATCGCAATACTTCTATGGTAATTTACGAATCTACAGTGAGGGAACTTGCCGTAAATAGCAGTCAGGTTACCATTGCCGATGTGGAAACTGCTGCCCTTAATCACGAGTTTGGACATTTACTGGGTCTGGTAGATCTGGGATCACCACCTGTAAATTCTCATGAGGATCCCAATGCGGAACACCATTGTGATATCAATGGTTGCCTGATGCGGGCCGAATTGCAGTTTGGCGGTGGCTTACTTGGAATGATGAATAAACGAATCTCCTCAGGGAAAGCCCCTGTACCTGGCCTGGATGCCGAATGTATCACTGATTTGCAGGCAAACGGAGGCAAGTAGACAAAAGGTGATTGGATTGTAAGTCCCCTCTTCCTTGATTTAAGGGATGTTTAAATATTTGTGAGTTTGAAGGGAGACCTTCCATTTGGGATTGGCCATCACATAATCCACGATAAGAGGCGTAACTTTTTCCCTGACACTCCATTCCGGTTGTAAATAAAGCACGCAATTCTCACTTACCCTGGCGGCGTGTTCTTCAGCAAACCTCAAATCATCCTTGTTGTAAACAATCACTTTTAGTTCGTGTGCCCGGAGATGGATATCCCCGACAGGGGCCTTGTTTTTCTTAGGGCTCAAACAGATCCAGTCCCATGACCCACTTAGGGGATAAGCCCCTGAGGTTTCTATATGGGTTTTGAGTAGCTTTTCTTTCAGCAGGGAGGTAAGAGGTGTCATATCCCATGTTAATGGTTCTCCCCCGGTAACTACAATTGTATCTGAATATTTTGCGGCATTTTCGGCAATACTTTCAACGGCAGTCGGAGGGTGAATTTCGGCATTCCAGCTCTCTTTTACATCACACCAGTGGCAGCCCACGTCACAACCCCCTATCCTGATAAAATATGCAGCAGTTCCCTTGTGGTATCCTTCTCCCTGAATAGTATAAAATTCCTCCATTAAAGGGAGCATCTTCCCCTGATTGACCAGCTCCATGATCGATTTTACTTCCATGGCACAAAGATAAGGTTAACTTATGGAGAAACCTCAGAAATACCTTACCCTGCCTACCTTAATTCCTGGCAGCGATTACGTCTATTTCTACCCTGGCATTGCGAGCAAGACCCAGGGCTGCAAAGGTGGTACGGGCAGGTTTATTGACAAAATATCTGGAATACACTTCATTAAAGGCGCTAAAATCTTCCATTGAACTGAGTATAACCGTACATTTCACAACATTTTCAAGACCTAAGCCATGCTGTTCCAAAACGGCTTTAATATTCTCAATAGCCCTGGTTGTTTCGGCTTGTATTCCACCCTCAACCATGGTTCTTGTTGTATGATCCATCCCGATTTGCCCGGCGAGGAAAAACAAATTACCCACTTCCACGGCATCACTGAAAGGAGCCATTTGTTTTTTGGGTTCATGAGACTTATGAAATATAATTTCACGGGTTTCCTGGGACATCGCCAAAGGAGAACACAGAAAGAAGCACAGAAGAAAGAGTGGAAAGAGATGATTCATAATTAGTCGTTTTAATGTTGCTTAAAATTACCCTATTTTTATCGAAAATTAGGAAACATGAGTAGGAAGGACGAATTCTTCGCACATATAGAAAAAGGGTATGCTACCAAGGGGGATTTTATTTCTATGGGAGCAGCTATGCTTGAAGGTGAAACCGTCACCAATGCCCTGGTGAAAATTCCTCTGAAAACACTTAACCGACACGGCCTGATCGCGGGTGCCACGGGAACGGGGAAAACAAAAACACTCCAGGTACTGGCTGAAAACCTTTCTGATAAAGGAATTCCAGTCTTGTTAATGGACCTGAAAGGGGATTTAAGCGGCCTGGCCCAGCCCAGTCCGGGCCATCCCAAAATTGATGAAAGGCATGAAAAAATCGGATTTCCCTTTACGCCCAAGAAATTTCCGGTCGAAATCCTCTCTCTTTCAGAACAGGATGGGGTAAAGCTTCGGGCAACTGTATCCGAATTCGGACCGATATTGCTCTCCAGAATTCTCAACCTCACGGTTACCCAGGAGGGTATCGTTGCCGTAATTTTCAAATATTGCGATGATCACAAACTACCCCTCCTCGATCTCAAGGACTTCAAGAAAGTTTTGCAGTATGCCACCGGAGAAGGGAAAAAGGAGTTTGAAAAAAGCTATGGAAGGATCGCTACAAGCTCAACTGGGGCTATACTGCGTAAGGTCATTGAATTAGAGCAGCAGGGAGCCGACCTGTTTTTTGGTGAGAAATCATTTGATGTAGACGACCTTACCAGAATCGATGAAAACGGCAGGGGGATGATAAGCATTTTGAGACTTACCGATATTCAGGACCGACCCAAGTTGTTTTCTACTTTTATGCTGAGCTTGCTTGCAGAAGTGTACGCCACATTCCCCGAGCAGGGCGACAGTGAACGGCCCGAACTTATTCTCTTTATAGATGAGGCCCACCTCATTTTTAAGGAAGCCTCAAAAGCCTTGTTAGACCAGATTGAAAGCATTGTAAAACTCATCCGTTCCAAAGGCATAGGCTTGTATTTTGTCACACAGAATCCTACAGATGTCCCTGATGCCGTACTTGCCCAGCTGGGATTAAAAGTGCAGCATGCCCTCAGGGCTTTTACAGCCAAAGACAGAAAAGCGATTAAACTCACAGCGGAAAATTACCCCATATCAGAATATTACGACACCAAGGAAGTTCTCACCTCCCTTGGGATAGGTGA
>JABDQK010000086.1 GCA_013042255.1 Flavobacteriaceae bacterium
GCCTGGTGGCCGACTTTGAACGAAGCAAGGCCATGTCTCTGGAATACATCGACGCAATGCCTGAGGATAAATTCGACTTTAAACCTACAGAGAGTGTTCGTTCATTTGCTGCACAAATGCTTCATGGCGCTCAGGGAACCATAGGTCTCGCCGCCAATGGTACAGGGGAAGCTCGAATATACAGCGATATCAACATTGAAGAACAAGAGGCCTTTCACACTAAATCTGAAGTTAGGAGGATCGTAGAAGAAAGTTTTGATTTTGCCATAAACGGGATTCAAAATATGGATCCTGCAAAATTTGACGAAGTTGTAGTGCGCGGACCTTATAATGTAACCCGACTCGGCTGGATCCAAAAGGCCAATGAACATGTAGGCCATCACCGGGGACAATGCGCTATCTATTTGAGACTGCAGGGGATAACCCCACCAGCTTATAAACTATTTTAAATCGGAAGGCTTTTCATTAAATTCTAAGTCCGACCTGAGCTTTTTGATATCTTTAGGGCATGAGTATACTTCATGATCCTGTCTACGTCCTGGGAATACTGTGCTTACTGGTGATCGTTTCTACTTATGTGGCAAAAACCAGATTCGGGAAAAAACTAGGAACTGCTCTGATCGTGATTGTATTTACCGCAGTGCTGGCCAATCTTGGTGTTATCCCCAGTGCCTCCAACTCCATACCCCTTTATGATGCGATATTTACCTACCTGGCCCCTGTCTCCATTTTTTATCTTTTACTGGGTGTAAACCTTACTTCCATTAAAAAAGCAGGTGCCCCGATGATTGTACTCTTTTTGCTGGGTTCCCTTACGACCACTCTGGGAGTTCTAACTGCATGGTATCTGCTCGATCCACAGAGTATCTTGGGTGAGGACGGGGTAACCATCGCAGGCATGCTCACAGGAACCTATACCGGAGGCAGTGTAAACTTCAATGCTATTGCCCTTGAATACAACTTTCAGGAGAGGGGAATCCTTTACGCCGGTACAATCGCGGTTGACAATGTGATAACGACCTTGTGGATTATAGTCACTCTTTCCATTCCCGTGGCTTGCAGGGGTTTTTGGAAAGACAAAAAAGTTAAGATTGCGAAAGCGACCCTGGAATCTGAAGAAAAAGACAAGCTTTCCATGCATTCCCTGATGTGGCTTATCTTCTTCGGAATTGCGGCTTATTTCATTTCTGAAGGTGTTTCTGTCATCTTCCCCGGGATTCCTTCTATCCTGACAATCTCAACGATCGGTATTATTCTTGCCCAATTTCCTTTTGTAAACAAATTACACGGGAGTCATACACTAGGACTCTACCTGGTATTTTTATTCCTGGCTGTCATAGGTGCTTATTGTGAGCTTAGTTCCGTAATGGAATTACAAGAAGTGGGGATAAACCTGCTGCTTTTCGCAGCACTTGCTGTCTTTATTCACGGAGCACTTTTGATTTTTATTGGAGGTTTGATATACCGGGATTGGGATATGATCGCTATTGTAAGTCAGGCCAACATCGGAGGAGGCACTACTGCCATTGCCCTCGCCGAATCCTTCGGGAGGAAGGAACTAATTCTTCCGGCAATTCTTGTGGGTACTCTTGGCAATGCCGTGGGTACCTATCTGGGTTTTATGGTAGTGTATTTGCTTTAGAATTTGCCATCCGAAATATCTACCCAACTCACTAATTATGAAGGTGTTATTTTTAAAATGAAAAATAATTCCTTACCTTTTTAGGTGTTTTTATCGGCTTTTCCTCCCCGATAAAATCCTATAACCAACTACTCCTATGAATTTTGGTAAATTCATATCTGAGCTTCAGCGCAGGAATGTCTTTAAAGCAACCCTCGCCTATCTCGCCGTTGCCTGGGTAGTGGCACAAATTGCCTCAGTAGTTTTTCCTGCCTTCAATGCCCCGGATTATTTCATGCAGGTTCTGATTTACCTTCTGGGAATAGGACTGGTATTCTGGATTGCCTTTTCCTGGATATATGACCTTACTCCTTCCGGGATACAAAAAACAGATGAGAATCCTCTGGACCTGGAAACGGCCGAACTCAATAACCGAAGGCTAAATAAGGTAATTGTAACGGCCACCATTGCAGCTGTGCTATTATTGATCAGTATTAGTTTTTGGGCTGGTTCTTCCTGGAATAATCAAGGTGGAGTAACTGAAGTCCAAAAAATTGCCGTCCTGCCCTTCTCTATGCAGTCCGATACCACTGAAGAAGCTTACTTCAACAATGGGCTCACCGATGCCCTGATAGATGAATTGTCCAAAGTAGAAACCCTTCGTGTCATTGAGTTGGCATCTTCCAGTGTACTTTCTGCCGGATTTAACCCGTCAAATTTGCTGATCGTAAGGGAACTCAGGACCATAGATTATTTCATTCAGGGTTCCATTGAACGCAATGAGAATACATTGAGTATTACCGTAGATATGAGAACTGAGCTGCAGAAAGAAGCTGTCTGGCAAAAACAATACAAAGATGATGTGAGCAAGGTGAGACATCTTTTGGCAGAGATAGCAGC
>JABDQK010000087.1 GCA_013042255.1 Flavobacteriaceae bacterium
CCTGAATTACAGGACTTGCTGGTGGACTCTTATCTGACCTCAAAAAATTTTAAAGGTGCGTTGGAATTAATTGAGGAAAACAGGAATTACGCCAATAAATCGACCTACCAGAAAGTAGCTTTTTTCCGGGGAATGGAATTATTTCTCGAAGGAGATTATGCTGAAACGGTCGATGTTTTAGACAGGGCTATTAAAAGTGATGCTGATGCTGTATTTACGGCAAGGTCTCGCTACTGGAAGGGAGAAGCCAGTTATTTGCTTAATCGTTTTGACGAGGCTCTGGTAGAATATATCCGCTTCCAACAAAGTCCGGTTGCCGCCAGGACAGGAGAATTTAAGGACCTGGATTACAATTTGGGATATTCCTATTTTAAGTTAAAGGATTACAATTCGGCTATTCCGTACTTCAGGAGTTATAAATCAGGGTCCATAGGGAATGAAAAAACTCAGGATGCACAGGTAAGACTTGGGGATTGTTATTTTGTCACAAGCAGATACGACAGTGCCATTGAAGCCTATAACGACTATATTTCCGGAAATGGCCGGGAAAAGGATTATGCCGCGTTCCAGAAAGCTGTAAGCTACGGATTTATGGGGCGGAATTCTACAAAACTAGCTGAACTCAATGCGTTTTTAACTGCCTATCCCGCTTCAACGTTGAAAGATGATGTTCTTTTTGAACTGGGGAATTCCTATATCAGGGAAAACAGAGACCAGGAAGGACTGAAGGCGTTTGCCGACATGGTGGATTCATATCCGGGTAGTAAACTGGTGCCTCAGGCACTTCTCCGGCAGGGGTTGGTTCATTACAATGCCAATCGCAATGAAGATGCCCTGTCTAAGTTCGGCTCCGTGGTTGACAAATATCCCAACTCTCAGGAGGCAATTCAGGCCGTGAACACGGCAAAATTAGTCTATATGGATATGGGCAGGGTAAATGAATATGCGGCCTGGGTAAGAAATCTCGATTTTGTTGAGGTTTCAGATGCTGAACTTGATAATGCCACCTTTGAATCTGCAGAAAAACAAGCTCTTGAAGGGCGTACCGCTGCCGCCATAAAGGGTTATGAGAATTACATTTCTGAATTTCCTTCCGGTTTACACATTGTAGATGTACATTTTAAACTGGCGCAGCTGCAGTTTTCCGAGGGAAATCAGGAAAAAGCATTGAATTCCTTTAAATATGTGGCCGACAGGGGAGGAAGTGACTATAAGGAACAGGCATTGACTCGTGTTTGTGAGCTCCTGCTTGCAAAAGAGGACTACTCTACCGCGATGGAATACCTGATCCAGCTGGAGAATTCTGCTGACATCACGCAAAACAGGACATATGCCAGGCAGAATCTGATGAAGGCATACTACGATCAAAAGAATTATGAAAAAACACTGGAGTATGCCGATAAGGTGATGAACTCACCTGGTATAGATGACAGGATAAAGAGTGATGCACAGATCATGATCGCCAGATCTGCCATGAAAACAGCAGACGAGGAAACTGCAGAAGAGGCTTATGCGAAAGTGCAGAAGATCGCTTCTGGGTCGCTCGCTGCAGAAGCCTTGTATTTCGATGCCTATTTCAAACAAAAACGCGGGGCGCTGGAAGAAAGCAATATCGCAGTCCAGAAACTAGCCAGGGAATATGCCATTTATAAAGAATGGGGAGGTAAAGGATTGATTATAATGGCCCAGAACTTTTATGCCCTTGGGGATGCTTTTCAGGCAACCTACATCCTGGAAAGTGTCATCTCAAATTTTACTCAGTTTCCCGAAATAGAATCAAAAGCCAGGGAGGAACTGGCGGAGATAAAAACCAAAGAGGCTGAGAAAAATGCTTCTGTAAACACAGGGGAGAATTAAACAACGTTTACAATTATGTCAAGGAAGTTTATAATAATATTATGTATTCTTTTAGGCTCTACCCTGGGTGTTTTAGCACAGGAAAAGGATCTGGGAACTGAAACGGTCACCGTTGTAAAACCGTATTCGCCAACGGTCTCTGACGCGTTTAAAATCAAATCGGTGCCTGTACTCAACGACTCCATAATACAAACTAAAAAAGAGATCAAATACAGTATATTTTCAGTGCCTGTTGCCTCCACTTTTGTACCCGCAAAGGGGACAGCCGCTACCGTACAGAAAGCAGCGCCGGAAAAACTTTACAATTCATCAGTTTCTATGGGCTTGGGTAATTATAACAATGCCCTCCTCGATGTGTATACGAGTCGGGATATCGATCGTGGGAAACAAAGAATTGACGTTGGAATCAATCATTTCTCCTCAAGAGGCGACCTGGATTTTACGCCTCTGGAGACGGATTTCTACAACACCAATATAAATGCTGCCTATTCCAATAGAGGTCGCGATGGAGACTGGGGAATATCCCTGGGCGGAGGACATAAACTCTACAATTGGTACGGTCTTCCTGAAGGAGTTTTTGATGAGGCTACTATTGCTGGAATTGATGAACAACAACAGTATTATAATGCTGAAGTAGGGGCCAGTTTCAGGCAGGAGGATGCCGTTTTTAGCAAGGGTGAACTGAACCTTAAAAGATTCTGGGATGAGGTAGAATCAGGAGAAAACAGGGCTAGTCTGTTTACAAGCCTTGATTTTCCATTGAGTCAGGAATCCTTTATGCTGGGCTTTAAAACAGATTACGTGGAAGGTGAGTTTGCCAATGCTGATGTCAATAATACCGCAAATACGGAAGGTATAACGTATTCTCAGTTTCAGGTGGGTCTAAGTCCGTCTATCTTAATTGAAAAGGACGAATTGCATATTCGCCTGGGGGCCAATCTGGTTTATGGGATGGACATGGAGAACAGCGAGAGTAACTTTTATATCTACCCTCAGGTTACAGCCTCCTACAGATTGCTGGATGAGGTGGTAATTGTTTATGGAGGAGTTAATGGAGAATTGCGTCAGAATTCTTATGCCGATTTTGTGGAGGAAAACCCCTTTGTTTCGCCAACCCTGGTTATTCAGCCAACAGATCAGCAATACAATGCTGAACTTGGATTTAAGGGGCAGCTCTTCCCCAACCTGAGCTATAATGTCAGGGGATCATATAAGGCAGAAAACAGAAAGCCGTTATTCAAGTTAAATCCCCAAAATGATTTCCGGGATGATGAAAAGGGCTATACCTACGGCAATTCATTTGAATTGTTTTATGATGACGTGAAGACGCTTGGTATTTTTGGGGAGCTTAATCTTGATGTCAATCGGAATTTTAGTCTGGGGGTCAATGTCTCGGTCTCAGAATACGATACCGAAACCGACAACCCGGCATGGAACCTTCCCAATTTAGAGGGTTCCTTATTTATGGACTATCAGTTGGATGAAAATTGGTTTATGGGGGCAAATATTTTTTATGTAGGAGAACGGGAGGATCTCAGTGCCGTGGTTATTCCTAATGCTCAGCCTTCAGATTTTCCGGCAAACATAATCACCCTCGATGCCTATATCGACGCTAATGCACACGTAGGTTATCGCCTGAGTGATCAGCTTTCCATCTTTGCCAAAGCCAGTAACCTCGCCAATAATGACTATCAGCGTTGGGCCAATTTCAGGGTTCAGAGTTTTCAAATACTGGCAGGAGCCACTTATAAATTTGATTTCTAGACTTTTAAATAATCCTATTTTAGGTAATATTCTCTTTAATTTCCACGTGATATAGCCTAATTTATTGACCCTTTAACGAAGCGAGTAGGTCCCCGGGGCTTTTAAAAGCCCACTTTCCTTAAATTTATCAAGACGATAAACGGGAAACCTTGCCCATGTGTAAGTTGAGATATTTTACCAGTGTTTGTATGGCCCTTTTCGGCCTATGTATCTGCGGTGCACAGAACCTGGTAGTGAACCCCAGTTTTGAAGAGCATACATCCTGCCCGGAGAAACTCGGGAATTTTAATTCTGATGTGGTAGGCTGGAACACACCCTCCCTGGGTTCAACAGATTATTTTCACGCCTGTAGTGAGGCCATGGGCACCCCAAAGAATTTCAATGGAACACAGATCGCCGATTTTGGCCAGGGATATGCCGGGTTTTATCTCTATGCACCAAACGATTACCGGGAATACATGCAGGCTAAACTGACTACCCCATTGATTAAGGATGAAGTTTACGAACTGAGTTTCTTTGTAAGCCTGGCGGAACGATCAGACTTTGCAATTAACCAATTCGGGGTTGTATTTTCAGAGAAACCATTCAATTTTGAGATTAAGAAAGAAATGTCAAAAAAGCATTTATTCTCTGATAGCGACAATAAGTTTACTTACCTGGAAATTGGCTACTCGCATTTTGCCAATGATAAAAAGGAGTGGATGCTGGTCTCTACTACGTATATCGCGAAAGGGAATGAAGAGTATATGACCCTGGGAAACTTTAAAAGCAACGCCAGGACCCGCAAATTTCTGATTAAAAAAGGTGCCAAACAGGGAGCCTATTACTATGTGGATATGGTTTCCCTTATTTCAAATAACACAAAGGCCACCAATACTTTGGTTGCTGAGCAACCAACAGACGGTCCGCCAAGTCTCAATACACCTCACCTTTTCCAGCATGTACTATTCGATTTCGATGAATACCTGCTCCTCGATTCAGCGAAGGTTTACCTGAAAAATACCTATGATTTTCTGGTAGAAGATCCCAGTCTGCATATTATTATTCATGGGCATACAGATGCTATCGGTCTTCCGGCCTACAACATGAAATTATCGGGGAACCGATGTAA
>JABDQK010000088.1 GCA_013042255.1 Flavobacteriaceae bacterium
ACTTTCTTCTGCATCCTTTCCGGATGGCATTCTGATTATGCTCGCAGACCAGCCTTTTGTAAACGCTGATTACCTGAAGAAGCTTATTTATCACTTTGAAAATGGCGATGGGGGTATTATATGCTCTAATTACGGTAAAAAACTGGGGGTCCCTGCTATATTTAGCAGGAAGTATTTTACAAAATTGCAAGGACTTGGTGGAGACGAAGGGGCCGGGGGTATAATAAAGACCCACAGAGGTGATTCCTATAGTCTGGATGCAGGAAATATAGTGATGGACCTTGATACTCATGAAGACTACATATCTTTAAAATCATTAAATACTCAATCTGATTTATGAAAAATATCCTTTTCTGTTTGTTTTGCCTGGTCGCAGTTTCTTCTTGTGCTCAAGTTACCGGATCCCAGGAAATGGGATTTGAAGAATACAATCCAACTTCAACGCTGGTGGTTCCGGGCGAAGAGATTACCAAAGCAAAATTTCCTTTCGTAGATGTTCACAGCCATCAATTCAGGATGGCAACACAAGACCTTTCAGAATTGATAGGGCATATGGATCAGATGAATATGGCCGTGATGGTTAACCTCAGCGGGGGTTCTGGTGAAAATATCATTAATATATCAGAAAACATCAGGGAAAATTACCCCAATCGATTCGTAGTTTATGCCAATGTCAATTTTGATGAAGTAGGACTCCCCGGCTGGGCTGAAAATGCGGCAAAACAACTCGAAGAGGATGTAGCCAATGGGGCCAAAGGTCTTAAGATATACAAGAGCCTAGGCTTGAGAAACAAGGATGTAAATGGAAACCGAATTGCAGTGGATGACCCTCGATTGGATCCTATCTGGGCAAAATGCGGGGAATTGAATATACCTGTTTTGATCCACTCTGCAGATCCAAAGTCGTTTTGGGACCCAATGGACGCAAATAATGAACGATGGCTGGAGCTAAAAACACGGCCGGGAAGAAAAAGAGGTGCAACCGACCCTGCTCCATGGGAACAGATTATCGAAGAACAACACAATGTATTCAAAAAACATCCGAATACAACGTTTATCAATGCCCATATGGGCTGGTTTGCCAATAACCTGGAAAAATTAGGTGAATTGCTGGAAGAAATGCCCAATATGTACGTTGGCATTGGAGCTATCATAGCCGAGCTCGGGAGACAACCCCGGAATGCCAGGGCCTTTTTTATAAAATATCAGGACAGAATACTCTTTGGCAAAGACAGTTGGCAACCCGCAGAGTTCCCTACCTATTTCAGGGTTCTTGAAAGTGATGATGAGTATTTTCCTTACTACAAGAAATATCATGCATTCTGGGCCATGTACGGCTTAGACCTGCCCGATGATGTGCTTAGAAAGGTGTATTACAAAAATGCCATTAAGGTGATTCCATCCCTCGATCCCGGCCTGTTTCCTGAGGATTGACCTGAAGGTAAATTTACCGGACCATCCGATATCTGTATAGGGGATTACTTAACCACTTAATATCGACAGATTTAAGGGATGGATAAAAAAAATTTGGGTCAATCTGTGATTTTTTAATCCCTTGATGTACTAATAACCCAAAGGATGTCGTGCAAATGCCCAGAGAAGATCTTTTCATTGAACTTATAAGAGAACACCAGGCGCTGATCTTTAAGGTATCAGCCATGTACGCCGACCAAAAACAGGATCAGAAAGACCTGTATCAGGAAATTGTATATCAGCTCTGGAAATCGTTCGACACATTTGCCGAAAAGTCGAAGATAAGCACCTGGATGTACAGGGTGGCCCTAAATACTGCCATTAAACAGTTGAATTCAAAAAAACGTCAACCCAGGACCTCATCAATTGAAGCCATCGATTTTCCGGGTATGGATACTACTGATGGTATTTTGGAAGAGCGAATGAAACGCTTGCACAAGGAAATTGAGAAATTGAATATTCTCGAAAAAGGAATCATTCTATTAGCTCTGGAAGGGAAGAAATACGAAGATATTGCCGAGATTACGGGGCTTTCTGTCACTAATGTTGGCACCCGCATGTCGAGGATAAAAACAAAATTAAAATCAAAATTGACTAAAAGCTAAACTTATGGAAATGGAAGAACTTGAAAAGCTTTGGACTCAGATGAGTAAGGAACTCGAATCACAAAAAAAACTAAATAAAAACTTAATCATGGATATGACACAGACAAAATACGTAAACAAATTCAGGA
Source organism: Flavobacteriaceae bacterium (assembly GCA_013042255.1). Taxonomy (GTDB): domain Bacteria; phylum Bacteroidota; class Bacteroidia; order Flavobacteriales; family Flavobacteriaceae; genus Muriicola. Next base: position 2,207 of record JABDQK010000088.1, read on the forward strand.
AAATCTCTACATATGAGACCATTGGTGCCGTAATCTGCTTTGGAGCGGCTATTTACATCATTGCGCAGTTCAGGCTCCTAGATACCTGGTATTTGCAATTGTGCGGGGCATTTACCGTCCTTTTCCTTATCGTTTTACCTGTATTGACATTGCAGTCGCTACAAAGGATACAAAATATCAATATTGCTGGAAGCGATATGAAACAAACACTTGTAAGTTTTGAAAGGGCTAAAAAACGAGTACTATTTCTACAGAGAGCAGGAATATACCTTAGCTTTCTTTTAATGATTACCATGTTGCCTGTTGCAGCAAAGGTTTTTGGCAAGGGGAAGGATCTATTTCTGGAGACTGGACTTTGGTACATATATATCCCGATCATGGCAATATTCCTGATTGTTTTTGCCCGCTGGGGATATGGATGCTACAAGAGTATCACAAACTCAGCAGAAGATATTCTTAAGGAAATAGAATAGTTCATTAATCACATAACTAGCGCCTCCCTTTACGGGAGGTTTTTTTGTTTATTCATATATGCTCTGGGGTAATTCAAGTATATTTATAGGTACTTATCGCCGACTGATATACGAACAGTCAGGTCGATCAATCAACCCCCGTCTATGATAAAATCAGGGTATCTGCTCGTCTTTGTACTCCTGTTCACATTAATTTGTACAGGGCAAAAACAGAACGCCGATTTCACCATAAAAATAAAAAAGACCCGATATACCATTGAGATTGATGGAGTAGGGGAAGACCTTGGCTGGACTGAAACTGATGTGGCAAAAGATTTCTTTATGGTCCTCCCTATGGACAAGGGAAAGGCTACCCAACGGTCAGAAGTACGAATGACCTATGACGATGAGAATATTTACCTCCTTGCCACCTTTTTCAACGACTCCCTGGGACCAAATTATGTGGAGTCATTGAGACGGGATTTCAGTTTTGGTAAGAATGATAATTTTTTATTATTCCTCGATCCGTTCAACAATCAAACCACAGGATTCACCTTTGGCGCCAATGCTGCCGGAGCTCAGTGGGATGGGACTATGTACAGTGGTAGTGCGGTTGATCTCAGCTGGGATAGTAAGTGGATATCAGTAGTGAAGAGGGATGAGGAAAAATGGGTGTTCGAAATGGCCCTACCCTTTAAATCGATCCGATATGAAAAAGGAGTAAAGGAATGGGGGATCAATTTTAGTCGACTGGATCTGAAAACCAGTGAGAAATCTAGCTGGACACCCATTGGGAGGCAGTTCCCTACTTCTTCCCTGGCCCTGGCTGGTACCCTGGTGTGGGATTCTCCTCCGCCAGCCCCTGAATTTAATATGTCACTGATTCCCTATGTACTTGGTGAGATCCGTTCTCAGCCAGATGGATCCCAGACCACCGATGGAAAAATTGGAGGAGATATCAAGCTGAGCCTGACATCATCCTTAAACCTCGATCTGACGGTTAACCCTGATTTTTCTCAGGTGGAGGTCGACAGGCAGGTCACCAACCTGGATCGTTTTGAACTTTTTTTCCCGGAACGCAGACAGTTTTTCCTGGAAAATGCCGACTTGTTTGCAAACTTTGGATATTCAACGATCAGACCATTTTTTTCAAGGCGAATCGGACTTGGCGTCCCAATTGATGCAGGGGCGCGGGTGAGTGGAAACATCAATGAAGATTGGCGACTGGGACTCATGGATATACAGACTTCTTCTCTAGAAGATGAAGGAAGGCCTGCGCAGAATTTTGGAGTACTCTCCCTGCAAAGAAAGGTTTTTAGCAGATCGAATATCGGCCTCATTTTTGTGAACAAACAATCTTTTAATTACCCAACGGAGCAGGATTCTTTACGGACTTTGTTTCCTGAATACAACCGGAACCTGGGGATGGAATACAACCTGGCTTCTTCTGATAACCTGTGGAGTGGCAAGGCCTTTTTACTCAAATCGTTTGCACCCGATGACGAAAATAAGGGCATTGCACAAGCGGCGAACCTGGCGTACAACAATAGGCAATGGTATTGGGGGCTGCAGGAAGAGGTGATATCAACCGGATATTCGGCAGAAGTGGGATTCGTGCCTCGCGAGGACTATATTCGATTGAGCGGCTATGCCGGCTACCTCTTTTTTCCAGGTAAAGGCCCCCTTGTAAGTCATGGTCCCCGCCTGGACCTGAGTCATTTTTTTAATAACAATTTTAAAAATACGGACTATCAGAACACCTTTGGCTACAGTCTTAATTATCGGAACAGAAGTGAGTTGAGTTTTCAGTGGATAAATGAATATGTGGAATTACTCGCGCCATTCGATCCTACACGAACCGGGAAGCCAGACCTGGCAGCAGGAGAGAAAAACCACTGGAACACCTTTCGCCT
>JABDQK010000090.1 GCA_013042255.1 Flavobacteriaceae bacterium
GACATTTAATCACAGATCCACCCTGAATATTTATTAATCACTAGGCGGAATCAACCGAGCTGACAAATCAGGATCTTCCATATCCTTATCCAGTGGAAACATAGGTCGTTTAATATGCTTATAGCCTAATCGATGAAGGTCCTGATCGACGCCCCCGGGGGTTAAGGCCATGATCCAATCTCCACGCATATTGTAAAGCTCAGGTACCAGGTAGCCAATTTTAACCACCACTATGTCAGATTCTCTCGGATTTAGCCCTAAACGGGTAAAATCTGATTCGTGATGGTAGGGTTTGCGCTTCTTAGTTACAATAACTTTAACGCTTCCCACTTTTACTACAACTTCGGTTTCGGCATCCTTATCGCCATGTTCTATTGCTTCAATGGTTCCGCTTAATTCTACAGGTGGAGCATAACGCGCATCGACAGTAGCACCGGCTTTACCACTGATTACAGCCCCTACTCCCGCTTCCACAGCTTTTTCAACAAACTCAGGGCCCGGAATGGAAGCATAAATCAAAGATGGGCCATCATCATTTTTAAATTCAGGTCGGGCCAGGATCTGCTGTAAGGTCCATGTTACATCGCCGGCACCACCAGCCGTTGGATTATCCCCCATATCGCTAATCATAAAAGGTTTTTTCTCGCTTTTAATTGCCATATCCAGGCTTTCTTCCAAGGTGGCTACCGGGGCTACAAATTCAAATTCCTCACGAACAGCCCAGAAACTTTGTGCCAACTCTTCAGCAGCAGTGGTTACTTTTTCTTTGTCATCGCCGGTAACCATAACCACCGCGTGATTTCGAGGAGCATCTGCCCAGGCATAACCAATCCAAATGGCCGCGTCAATGACTCCCTCTTGATTAGCCAAAGGAGGTACTTTTGCATATAAACTTTTGGCAGGTTCAATGCGGGTACTCGTTTTCTCTCCGGGTAAGAGGATAGGAACCGGAATCCAGGCTTTGTATTTTGGCTTTCCTTTTCCACTTTCAATTCTATCGAGTAAGTTAACCAAAGCGCGCTTTTTTGATTCTATGGCATCTTCGTGCGGAGCCATACGGTAACAGGTTATTAAATCGGTTTTTTCAGCCAATTGTTCGGATACATTACCGTGCAAATCCATGGATGTGGAAATCAACAAATCTTTGCCCAATGTTTCGCGGATACGGCTAATCATATCTCCTTCGGGATCGTCCAGGCCTACAACACTCATAGCTCCATGAATATCAAAAAACAATCCATCATATGGAGCATTTTCCTCCAATCTATCTATCATCTCACCTACTAACTCTTCATAAGCTTCTTTGGTAACAATTCCCCCGGGTAAGGCATGACCCCGTAATGCAGGAAACCATTCGGCTCGCTTTCGCGTTGTTGAATCCTGGTGCATAAAGGGATAATATGTAAATACCTCATCTCCTCTTCGTGCGTGAAAGGCATCGACCTGGGATTGTGCCGGAGAAAAGGTACTCGACTCAATGGCCAATCCTGCAATGGCAATACGGGGTAATTCGTTGCTTCGTTTGTCGCCACTCTGATTACAAGCTATTATAATCAAAAAGATAAATGCGATTATAGTATAATTGATATTTCTTAGTGACACTTTCATAGAGATCATGACAATTTATTAGCTTGTGTTTTATTCAGATAATTTTTACAAAAAATAAAGTAGTGATAATATAGAACAAAAATCAGAGATTACTTAAAACGGACTATTTACTTTCTTTTTCTCCAAAAAATTCGAATACAGGATTTATAGATACTTCATAAAATTGGGGATCCCCGATTATAGGAACCGGAGGTGACCAATACAGATGTTTGCTGATGATGTACCTTTACCATATCTAACCCAATTCAAATATTGTTACAATGACCTTCGCAGATTGGATCGGTTCATTTGGGGTGTTAATGATCTTACTGGCATTTGCCCTGAATATCACGGGTAAACTTTCCAGGAATCAGCTCTCCTATATCCTATTGAATTTAATCGGGGCTAGTCTGGCCTGTCTGGCATCCTTCCTCATCAATTACATTCCCTTTATTATTCTCGAAGGAGTATGGGCCCTGGTTTCGGCTTATGCACTCTACAAACACTACAACCAAAACTCAATAGCCTGAAAGTCCATTTCCAAGTTCACTTGTAATGGCATGAGATCTAAAGCTCAATATCTAATTCTTTCAAAAATTAAAAAGACTATGTATGTTTATTTTTACTTT
>JABDQK010000098.1 GCA_013042255.1 Flavobacteriaceae bacterium
CCCAAAAAACCAGGTTCGGCACCATGGTCCCGAATAAATTCTTCTGCCAGTTTATCGAGGTCTAAACCGGTTACACCCGGTTTGATTTCCTTGGCCAGCATGCCAAGTGTCTGGGAGACAATTAAGGCGCTCTCACGCATTAATTCAATTTCTTCAGCGGTCTTTACTTGAATCATAAGGTACTGGGGTCACTAAATGGGTTAAACTAGTGATTTCTGCGTCATGGTCTCGGGTTTTTCAATGCCCATCATATGTAGAATTGTAGGTGCTATATCACCAAGGACGCCATCTTTAACTGCTTTTATGTCTTCGTCTACTACGATCAGCGGTACCGGATTTGTGGTGTGAGCAGTATTAGGACTACCATCCGGATTGATCATGGTATCACAATTTCCGTGATCCGCAATAATGATTGAGCTATATCCGTGATCCAGCCCTTTTTTCACTACTGCTTCGGCACAAATATCTACCGTTTCCACCGCTTTAATTGCCGCTTCCATAATGCCGGTATGCCCTACCATATCGGGGTTTGCAAAATTCAGACATACAAAGTCGGCTTCTTCCTTTTCTAATTCAGGAAGAATGGCATCCCTGATTTCGTAAGCACTCATCTCGGGCTTAAGGTCGTAGGTAGCTACTTTCGGCGAAGGGCACATAATGCGCTTTTCACCTTCAAATGGGACTTCCCGTCCACCATTGAAGAAAAAGGTAACATGGGGGTACTTTTCCGTTTCAGCTATGCGGATTTGTTTTTTTCCAGCCTTGGCGAGAACTTCGCCCAGGGTGTCCTGGAGATTCTCTTTCCCATAAACTACTTTGATACCTTTAAAAGAATCATCGTAATTAGTGAGGGTAACATAATACAGATCCAGGGTCTTCATCTGATGGTCTGGGTGATCTTTTTGTGAAAGGACTTCAGTAAGTTCACGCCCTCGATCGGTACGGAAATTAAAAAATATGACTACATCATTTTCATTGATGGTTGTCAACGCCTGACCACCCTTGTCTGTTACCACAATGGGTTTGAGGAATTCGTCTGTAAGGCCATCGTCGTAACTTTTTTGAATTGCAAGCGAAGGATCGGCAGTTTTTTCGCCTTTCCCATGTACCATCAGATCGTAAGCCAGTTTTATACGTTCCCAGCGTTTATCACGATCCATGGCATAGTAACGCCCAATCACAGTGGCCAGTTGAGTATTTTTTTCTTTACAATAATCCCGCAGGTCCTGTATAAATCCTTTTCCACTCCTGGGATCGACATCACGTCCGTCCGTAAAGGCATGGATATAAACGTTTTTCAAATCATGGCCTTCTGCTGCGTCGATCAGACCTTTTAGGTGATCCGTGTGGCTATGAACCCCACCATCACTGACAAGACCAAGGAAATGCACACTTTTTCCGTTCTTTTTGGCATAATCAAAAGCTTCTCTGATTACAGGTTCATCCTTCATACGGTCTTCTTTCACCGCCTTGTTGATCTTGGCCAGGTCCTGATAGACAATTCGACCAGCTCCTAGATTCATGTGCCCTACTTCACTGTTTCCCATTTGTCCGTCGGGCAATCCAACATTCATTCCATCCGTCAATAGATTACTATTGGGATATTTTTTGTAGAGGGAACTGACAAAGGGAGTATTGGCCTGATCCACTGCCGAAACTTTAGGATCAGGGGATTTACCCCAGCCGTCCAGGATCATTAGGATAACCTTTTTTTGCATTTTCATGGAGATACTTCAATTATGTGGCAAAAATAGCATGATTTAGCGGGGATTACCACATTTACGCATCCTTTTTCCTTGAAGCTCTTGCATTTGAGGTTTTACCAATGCATCTTATCCCAACTGAACAATAAAAAAAGAAACCCCCGAAAGAATACGGAGGTTTCCCATAGAAAATTATAATACCCTAGTGTTCTCGAAAAAGGGTTTAGAATTCAAAGCCTGTAAAAGCTCTGTATAAGAATGCATAAACTGCCATCAGCAGCATTAATGCGCAAAATGCCGAATACACCTTTAAAAGTAAGACCACATATTCTGGTTTGCAGTCATCAAAGGCTTGCTGGTATAAGTTTTTAAAGTGTAATAGTGTTCCCATATAGTCTTATTGAAATTAAAGCTATAAGGGGTTAAATCAGGGGCAAAATATGACTTGGGAGAAATCCAAAGATAGAAAAAAAAGGACAGGAACCTAATTTTGGCCGATTAATTACCTCAATTATCCGCCTTCGTACTTTCTGATCGATTCTTTGATCCTGGCTATACGATTGTCGGGATCTGGATGGGTACTCTGAAATTCCGGTGCCCGGTTAGGTCCGGCAGCTTCTTTAAGGATTTTCATTACCCTGATCATTTCTTCGGGCTCATATCCAGACCGTATCATAAAGAGTACGCCCAGATCATCACTTTCCAATTCGTCTCCCCGGCCATTCTTAAGCAGGGTATTCTGTCCGATACTCCCAACTATATTTCCTGCATCGGCACCTACCTGAGCTCCCATGCTTACTGTTTTCCAGAAATTACTTTCCGCAATGCGTTCTGCTGAATGCCTGCCAATGACATGACCTATTTCATGTCCAAGGACGCCTGCTAATTGTGCTTCATTGAGCTTGGAAAAGAGGGCATAGGTGATAAAAATCTGACCACCTGGCAGGGCAAAGGCATTGATCGTTTTATTGTCAGCAAGGAGGTGGAATTCGTATTCGTACGGTGTTTCCCTGGCGATGCTATTTCGCACAAGCTTATCACCTACAGCATCTACATAGGCCTGCATGCGCTCATCTCCGTATAGTCCGCCGTACTGTTGAGCAATCTGGGGGGTACTTTGCAAGCCAATAGCAATTTCCTGTTCGGCAGTCATATTGATGTTCTGGACCCTGCCTGTGTATGGATTTTTCTCTTTGTTACTACAGCGTTGAACCATTGCAAAGGCGACGATGGCCAGGCCGATGAATATTCTTAATTTCCAGTTTGCCCTTCTCATGTTCTGTAATTAAGCCATCCTTTTATCTCATTATAAGAGTGTCGGGTTGATGTCGAGTATATTGTCCCGGATGTAGGTTTTGATAAACCCGGTGGTCAGGAATTCATTTCCTATAAATTCCTCTTCAATCAGCAGCTGAAGGATATTCTTCTTTCGAAAGACCTCTAACATGGGAACGGAAAGAGGCGCATAGCTGTAATGCCAGGGTTCATATTTAAAACCTCTGCGTTTAGGCTCTTTCGTGTAAACAAGGTAAAAACCATATTCACTTGCGTGTTCATCCATCCAGAGTTTAAGATCTTCAAAAGGTCCTCCCTCTTCAAATTTCGAAGGAACAAGAACATCGCCTTCGGTAGGTTTACTTCTGTCAATGATATCGATATCCGTACCCCAGTGGTGTCTGCTGGTACCAGGGATGGTGGAGTATTCTATAATTTTGTCGATGGCTTCCAGAGGCTCCATCCCTTCATCTTCGGAAAACTGCAAATACTTACGTTCATAAATTGCGAGTTGCCTGTCGAAACTCCTGAAACTTGATACAATTTCTATGTCGATCCCATCCTGGTACGCCGCTTTTTTCATGGCGAGGAAAGCATCGTGGGCTTCTTTTCGAAGATTAATGCCTTCGCCGAACAATTCAATATCTGCTTTCCCCATCAACTCTTCTATGGAGTATTTTTCATCCTGTGCAAAGGTTTGGTGATAAGCTGAAAACAACAAGCAGATGCTGATGAAGAAGCGTATATTAGAAGATAGTTTTTTCATAAAATTAAAATCAA
>JABDQK010000105.1 GCA_013042255.1 Flavobacteriaceae bacterium
TTAACTTATATGGCCTTTACGGCCCGCGCTGCGAATCACGCTGCAGAACAACTTAAAAAAGGACTCTTATAATGGATAGAAGAATCGCATTAAAAAATATGGGGCTGGCCTTAGGGTACACCATTGCTACTCCAACATTATTATCCCTTGTTCAGGGGTGTAACGATGTTAAAACAGTAGATTGGACACCCGACTTTTTCACAAAGGAAGAAGGTAATGTTCTGATCAAGCTGGTTGATATTATCTTACCGAAAACCGATACACCTTCTGCTTCGGAAGTCAATGTACATGTCTTTATTGACAGGTTTACGAATGAGATCATGGAAGAATTGCAGCAAGATATGACGAAGTTATCCCTGAATAAATTTATACAGAAAGTGTTGACGGAAGCAGGGAAGGAAAAAGCAGAAGATCTAACTACCGAAGATCTGGAACCTGTATTTGCTAAAACACTACAGATCTCAGAGGAAGAGATGATTGAAAACGAAGAACTGATGATCAAGAATACATCAGCTGCTGCAAAAGGAGAAAATGAGGCAGTGCCTGATGAGGTAATGAGATATTCCTTTTCTAAAAACCTTCGGGATATGACGATCTGGGGATATAAAACCTCGGAGTATGTGGGGGAAAATGTTCTGGCCTATCTTCCCGTTCCGGGAGAGTATATTGGCTGTGGAGACCTTGACGAACTCACAGGAGGGAAGGACTGGTCACTTTAATTATACCCGATTGAAAAGAAGGTATTTCATACAAAAAACGGCTTTAGCTACCGGAACCCTGTCCATGACAGGGTTTTCTGTCTTTGGCAATAAATCCAGAAAATCACCCGCATATCATTTTCAGCTGAAATATGCTCCACATATTGGGATGTTCAGAGAGAGTGCAGGTGAAGACCCCATTGCCCAGCTTCATTTTATGGCAGATGAGGGATTTACCGCATTTGAGGATAATGAAATGGCTCAGCGTTCGGTTAGTATGCAAAATTCCATGGCCGCAGTGATGAAAGATAGAGAGCTAAGCATGGGAGTGTTTGTGGCTCACAAAATCTATTGGGATTCGCCTAATCTGGCATCAGGTGATAAAGAAAAACGAAAGGAATTTTTGGAGCAGATCCGTAATGCCGTTGAAATTGCCAAACGAGTTGGAGCCAAATGGATGACAGTAGTTCCAGGACACAGGGATCTCAACCTTCAAATGGGGTATCAGACATCCCATGTCATAGCAACCTTAAAACAAGCATGTGCCATCCTGGAACCACACGGACTGATTATGGTTTTAGAACCGCTGAATTTTCGAGATCATCCGGGCCTATTTTTGACAGACAGTCCTCAGGCTTATCAGATCTGTAAGGCCGTAGATTCGCCATCGTGTAAGATACTTTTCGATATCTATCACCAACAAATTCAGGAAGGAAATTTAATCCCAAATATCGAGGCTTGCTGGGATGAGATCGCATATTTCCAATTAGGAGATAACCCGGGGAGAAAAGAACCAACCAGCGGTGAAATCAATTATAAAAATGTTCTGAAATTTATTAACGATAAAGGCTATAAAGGGATTCTGGGCATGGAACACGGAAATTCACTGGCAGGAAAGGCTGGTGAGAGAGCCGTTATAGATGCCTATAAAAAGGTGGATCCAGCTTCCTGATCTGAATCGAGTTTCCTCCTTTAAATATTCTTGATTTTTCACTTAATTCCATCCCGATATTCTATAAACATCTGAAATACAACATTATCCCGTATATATAAAAGAAGAATGATGCGTTATGGAATACCATGTTTTACTTCTCTTTATTTATATTGCCCTGCTACTCCTGGGCAAAAGCATTATTTTACCCCGTAAAGAACATTAAATAAGTCGAGAACCCAGACCAAATAATATACCCCGGACGCCTTTATGGGGGTTAGGACATCCAGGGTATAAATTAATAAACACTTTACTAGTACCTCAGGCAAAAGTGTTATTCATGGTCTGATTTGAAAAAATTTAGCAATCAGGAACCGCACATCAGGCAATCATCATCTGCCTCATCTGCTTTGGCCTGTGCGATTAATGCTTTCATTTCTTCTGGGGTCATTGGTTCTACATTTGCTTCCGCTCCCTGAACCGGAGAAGTCTTTACCTGAATAGCTTCTGCAGCCTTGGGATCGGGAGTTGTGGCGGCCAATACCTCGGCTTCTGCAGCTACACTCACCGGTACTTCTTTCTTTTTCGTATTATCAAGCGTAAATTTAATGGCGTCTACTGCCGCCTTAGTTCTCAGATAATACATTCCTGTTTTCAGTCCGCTCTTCCAGGCGTAAAAGTGCATGGAGGTCAGTTTTGAATAATTCGCATTTTCCATGAACAGGTTCAGAGACTGACTCTGATCGATGAAATAGCCGCGATGTCTGGACATGTCAATTATGTCCTTCATACTCAATTCCCAAACTGTTTTATAAAGCTCCTTTATATCTTCAGGGATACCTTTGATATGCTGAATAGAACCATTGGCCCGCATCAGCTCCTGCTTGAGGTTTTCATCCCATAAGCCTAGTTTAACGAGATCTTCCAAAAGGTGTTTATTCACTACGATAAATTCCCCGGAGAGAACCCTTCTGGTATATATATTTGATGTATAAGGCTCAAAACATTCGTTGTTTCCAAGGATCTGAGAGGTAGAGGCAGTTGGCATAGGCGCAACAAGGAGTGAATTTCTAACTCCGTGTTTTTTCACGTTTTTACGTAATTTATCCCAATCCCAGCGACCGGATAATTCCTCGTCCTTAATCCCCCAGAGGTTGTGTTGAAACTCTCCTTTGGAAATAGGAGAACCTTTATAGGTAGAATAAGGTCCTTCTTCCTTGGCTGCTTCCATAGATGCTGTTACTGCAGCGAAATAAAGCGTTTCGAAGATATCCTGATTTAATTTTTTCGCCTCGTCACTTGTGAACGGAAGACGGAGTGCAATAAAGGTATCCGCAAGGCCCTGAACACCCAAACCAATAGGTCTGTGCCTCATATTGGAATTTTCAGCTTCTTTGATCGGATAATAGTTTCTGTCAATAACCCTGTTGAGGTTTTTTGTTACCCGTTTTGTTACCCTGAATAGCTCCTTGTGATCAAAACTTCCGTTCTTGATGAACATTGGCAGGGCAATAGAGGCTAAATTACATACGGCCACCTCATCAGGAGAGGTGTACTCCATAATTTCTGTACACAGATTAGAGGATCTGATGGTCCCCAGGTTTTTTTGGTTACTCTTGCGATTGGCTGCATCCTTATAGAGCATATAAGGAGTTCCTGTTTCTATTTGAGATTCGAGTATCTTTTCCCATAATTCTCTCGCGCGAATGGTTTTCCTACCTTTCCCGTCGTTTTCATATTGGAGATATAACTCTTCAAATTCCTCACTGTGATGAGTGAAAAGACCTGGACATTCATTAGGGCACATCAGCGTCCAGTCTCCATCGGTTTCAACACGTTTCATGAATAAATCCGGGATCCACATCGCATAGAACAGATCACGCGCACGCATTTCTTCTTTTCCGTGGTTCTTTTTTAATTCCAGGAACTCGAAGATATCAGCATGCCATGGTTCCACGTAGATTGCGAAGCTGCCTTTTCTTTTACCACCTCCCTGATCTACATATCTCGCCGTATCGTTAAATACCCTTAGCATAGGGACAATACCGTTTGAAGTTCCATTAGTTCCTGCGATATATGAACCTGTTGCCCTGATGTTGTGAATAGACAGTCCTATTCCCCCGGCAGATTGCGATATCTTTGCCGTATTCTTAAGGGTGTCATAGATTCCGTCAATACTGTCATCCTTCATGGCCAGCAGAAAGCAGGAAGACATCTGAGGTTTAGGTGTTCCGGAATTAAAGAGCGTAGGGGTTGCATGGGTAAAGAACTTTTTTGACATGAGCTCATAGGTCTCAATTGCTGAATCAAGGTCGTTAAGATGTATTCCCACTGCAACTCTCATCAGCATATGCTGAGGTCGTTCAGCTATCTTTCCATTTAGTTTTAAAAGGTATGATCGTTCCAATGTTTTAAAACCGAAATAATCGTAGCCAAAATCACGGTTGTAAATAATGGTGGAATCTAGTTTCTCTGCATTTTCTGTAATTACATTGAATACTTCCTCTGAAAGCAGGGGTGCTTTCTTTCCTGTTCTGGGATTTACGTATTCATAGAGATCCTTCATGGTCTCGGAGAATGACTTTTTGGTGTTTTTATGCAGGTTGGATACTGATATACGCGCAGCAAGTTTTGCATAATCAGGGTGAGCCGTTGTAAGTGTTGCGGCTATTTCTGCTGCCAGGTTATCGAGTTCTGAAGTGGTTACCCCGTCATAGAGTCCTTCTATCACTCTCATGGCAACTTTTACTGGATCTACAAGATCGTTAAGGCCATAACACAATTTTCGAACCCTGGCCGTGATCTTGTCGAACATCATTGGTTCTTTTCTACCGTCTCTTTTTACTACATACATTTTGCTACGCTTATTAAATTAAAATATTAGGGTTGGCTTGAGTTCTTTATTAAAAATTTAACACTTTAAAAATTGGGCATAAAAAACCCTGTATTATCAGGGTTTTTTAAACCACAATTTATTTAGAAGTCGGCATCAAAACTGATCTTCTGTGCGTCTGTATCTTTTTCCTTGTTCAGGACTCCGGCTTTCTGATATTCGGATACCCTCTTTTCGAAGAAGTTGGTTTTTCCCTGTAGGGAAATCATATCCATAAAATCAAATGGGTTAGTGGAGTTATAGACTTTCTCACATTCTAACTCGACGAGCAGACGATCTGTTACAAACTCGAGGTACTGTGTCATGAGTTTGGCATTCATCCCAATAAGACTAACAGGAAGAGATTCTGTAATAAACTCTCTTTCGATATTAAGTGCGTCTACAATGATCTCTTTAATTCTCTCTTTTGGAACCTTATTAACAAGATGTTTGTTGTGTAAGTGTACAGCATAATCGCAGTGCATTCCTTCGTCCCTGGAGATCAATTCATTCGAAAACGTGAGTCCGGGCATAAGGCCTCTCTTCTTTAACCAGAAAATAGAGCAAAACGCACCTGAGAAGAAGATACCCTCAACGGCTGCAAAAGCGATCAAACGCTCTGCGAAGCTCGGAGAATCAATCCATTTCAGGGCCCAGTCTGCTTTTTTCTTGATTGCCGGAAAATTCTCAAGCGCTTTAAA
>JABDQK010000106.1 GCA_013042255.1 Flavobacteriaceae bacterium
CACTACCTGCTCAATGTAGTTTCCCTTTCTGTTGTACTCCTCGTATATGTAGAATCTGATGTCTTTGCGCACGAATCCGGTTTACTGGCTGTTGTAGTAATGGGCATGGTGATGGGAAATATGAATCTCCCAAACCTGAAGGAACTGTTGTACTTTAAAGAATCACTCAGCGTTTTGCTGATCTCCATCCTTTTTATACTGCTGGCGGCCAATATCAATATCAGTGATATGGAGCTGATCTATAATTGGAACACGGCCATACTTTTCCTTGTCATTGTATTTCTGATAAGGCCTATAGGCGTCTTTTTAAGCACCCGGAAATCGGGTTTAAAACTCAATGAAAAACTCTTTATCGGATGGGTGGGCCCCAGGGGGATAGTAGCTGCTGGTATCGCCTCACTCTTCGGCTCAAAACTTATGGCCAAAGGGGAGCCGGGGGCAGAATACATTACCCCATTGGTGTTTATGATTGTATTAGGCACCGTCTTGCTGAACGCCACCACAGCAAGGCTGTTTGCCAAATGGGTAGGCGTCTTCCTGGAGCGATCAGAAGGTATTCTGGTTATCGGGGCCAGCAGGGTCTCTCGCCTAATCGCCAACTACCTCAAAAACAACAACCGCCATGTTGTGGTGATTGACAACAACGAGACCAATATTGAGAAATGTAAAAAGATGGGGCTTGAGGGGATTGTGGCCAATATCTATTCTGATGCTTTAACAGACAATATTGAGCTCAATGATGTGGGCTATCTGATGGCCCTGACCGGGAATTCGGAGATCAACAAATACGCCATCAACAAATTCCAGAAGCAATTTGGGGAGAATGGGTCATTCCGACTTGTAGACTCCGATGAGATGAACGATCCGGAAAATAATCCCAAAGAAGGGCTGTTTTCACACACGGATGATTTTATAAAACTAACGGAAGCTGTAAGGAAATTTCCCGCCATACACGAAGCAGACCTGAACGATCAGGAACATTACGAGGGACTGATCGAAATTACCAAGGCCGACGATTATATCATCCCCATTTTCCTGAAGGCACCTGATGGTAAATTAGAGATCATCACATCCTATAGTAAGGAATTTACTGATATAGGAGAAGGCTACAAACTGGTTTACCTGGGGAAACGCTTCGAGTCGGTCGAGGCACCAAAAGCATCAGAAGAGGGATAGGATTCTAATCGTTGAGTTTTAATACGGCCATAAAGGCTTGCTGTGGAATTTCCACATTCCCCACCTGCCGCATTCTCTTCTTTCCTTTTTTCTGTTTTTCGAGAAGTTTTCGTTTTCTGGAAATATCTCCCCCATAACATTTGGCAGTCACGTCTTTCCTCAGGGCCTTGATAGTTTCCCTAGAGATGATCTTGGCACCGATGGCCGCCTGGATAGGTATGTCGAACTGCTGTCTAGGGATAAGTTCTTTTAATTTTTCGCACATTTTCTTCCCGATGTTCGCCGCATTATCGGCGTGGATCAGGGCAGAAAGCGCATCGACAGGCTGAGCATTAAGCAGGATATCAACCCGTACCAGTTTGGAAACCCGCATCCCGATTGGGGCGTAGTCAAAAGAGGCATATCCCCTCGACACGGTCTTGAGCCTGTCGTAAAAGTCGAATACGATCTCAGCCAGAGGCATGTCAAAATTTAATTCCACCCGTTCTGTAGTCAGGTAGGTCTGATTGGTGATCTGACCTCGTTTTTCGATACAAAGCGACATTACATTTCCGACATAATCCGACTTGGTAATGATGGTAGCTTTGATATAAGGCTCCTCCACACGATCCAGGGTAGATGGGTCGGGCAGGTCAGAAGGATTATTTACAACTATGGGTGCATCCGGTTCTTTCCTTGTAAAAGCCTGGTAGCTTACGTTGGGAACCGTGGTGATAACGGTCATGTCGAATTCACGTTCCAGACGTTCCTGTATGATTTCCATATGGAGCATCCCCAGGAAGCCGCAACGGAATCCAAAGCCCAAAGCTGCACTGCTCTCCGGGGTAAATACCAGAGAGGCATCATTGAGCTGCAATTTTTCCATGGAAGACCGCAATTCCTCAAAATCCTCAGTGTCTACCGGATAGATTCCGGCAAAAACCATGGGCTTTACATCTTCAAAACCGGCAATAGCATTTTTGGTGGGGTTGTCCGAGTCGGTAATGGTATCACCCACCTTTACTTCCCTGGCATCTTTGATACCGGTAATTAGGTATCCTACATCGCCCGCCTTTATGCTCGGCCGGGGATGCTGGGTAAGTTTTAAGGTCCCCACTTCATCGGCGAAATAACTCTTGCCGGTGGCGACAAATTTGATTTTTTGTCCTTTTTTGATCTCCCCGTTAATGACCCTGAAATAGGTCTCCACCCCACGAAAAGGATTATAAACCGAGTCGAATACAAGCGCCTGTAATGGCTCATCCACATTCCCACTGGGAGCAGGAATTCGTTCAATGATAGCTTTTAGGATGGCCTCAATCCCAATCCCGGTTTTAGCGCTGGCGGGAATTACCTCTTCGGCATCGCAACCCAAGAGGTCCACGATATCGTCTGTCACCTCTTCCGGATTGGCGCTGGGCAGGTCTACCTTGTTTAAAACAGGGATAATCTCCAAATCGTTCTCAAGCGCCAGGTAAAGGTTAGAGATGGTCTGCGCCTGAATGTTTTGGGCAGCGTCAACCACCAGCAGAGCCCCTTCACAAGCCGCGATGGACCTCGATACTTCATATGAAAAATCCACATGGCCGGGAGTATCGATGAGGTTGAGGATGTACTTTTCCCCTTCATAGGTGTACTCCATCTGGATGGCATGACTCTTAATGGTGATGCCACGCTCCCGCTCCAGGTCCATATTGTCCAATAGTTGCTCTTTCTTTTCACGCTCGGTAACCGAACCCGTAAAATCGAGCAGCCTGTCGGCCAGGGTACTTTTCCCGTGGTCGATGTGGGCAATGATACAGAAGTTCCTGATGTGTTTCATTTTCTTTTTCTTGCGCAATCTTAAAGAGCCGCAAAGATACTGCGAAAATTACTTATTCCTGCCACTCGGCTATAAACAAGTTGGTATCTCTGGTCCCCCCGTTATTGCGATTGCTGGAAAAGGCCAGGTATTTTCCGTCGTTGGAAAATACCGGGAAGGCGTCAAAGGTTTCCCCGTGGGTTACGCGCTCCAGATTTTTCCCATCGATATCGATAAAATATAAGTTAAAGGGAAAGCCTTCTTCAGCTTCAAAATTGCTGGAGAATAAGATTTTTTCCCCTGAAGGGTGAAAGAAGGGACTCCAGTTGGCATTCCCGAGAAAAGTGAGTTGTTTCAGGTTGCTGCCGTCGGCGTCGCAGATAAATAGCTCCATCTCAGTGGGCTGTACCAGGCCTTGTGCCAGTAATTCCTTGTATTCTGTAATCTCTTCTTCAGTTTCTGGCCTGCTGGCTCTGAAGATGATCTTGGTCCCGTCAGGGGAGAAGAATGCACCCCCGTCATAACCCAGTTCATCCGTGATCTGCTTCACATCACTACCGTCGAGGTTCATCGTGTAAAGCTCCAGGTCTCCGCTTCGCATAGAAGTAAAGACGATCTTATCTCCTATGGGAGAGACTGTGGCCTCTGCATCATAACCGGG
>JABDQK010000107.1 GCA_013042255.1 Flavobacteriaceae bacterium
TCCAGCTAAGTAAGTTTTTGTCATCATTTGCCCAGTCCTCCATCATTGTTTTGGAAAAATGACCACTCATAATATCATCCATATGCTTTTGAAAGAGAGGCCGCATAATATCCTTCAACTCCTCCGAAAGATCAAATGCCTTAATTTTAGCGGGATTGGAAAGGCGATCCATCA
Source organism: Flavobacteriaceae bacterium (assembly GCA_013042255.1). Lineage (GTDB taxonomy): Bacteria > Bacteroidota > Bacteroidia > Flavobacteriales > Flavobacteriaceae > Muriicola. Next base: position 175 of record JABDQK010000107.1, read on the forward strand.
TATTGGTAATTCCTCCGTATTTTAAACCTTCCGTGATAGTTTCCCATCCATATTGAATGAGTTTAGAGGCATACCCGGGATCCATTCCTTTTTCGATCATTTTGTCAAAACACAGAATGGAGCCTGTCTGAAGTAGGCCACAAAGTATAGTCTGTTCCCCCATTAAATCGGATTTAACCTCTGCGACAAAGGAAGATTCAAGTACACCTGCCTTATGTCCACCAGTAGCCGCAGCATAAGCCTTGGCCTGGGCAAGCCCTTTCCCCTCAGGGTCATTTTCGGGATGTACAGCGATAAGTGTTGGTACTCCAAAGCCTCTTTTGTATTCTTCTCTCACTTCAGAGCCAGGACTTTTAGGTGCCACCATGATGACCGTAAGGTCTTTTCTGATCTGCATACCTTCTTCCACAATATTGAAGCCGTGCGAATATGAAAGAGTAGCCCCCTTTTTCATCAATGGCATAACGTTTTTGACCACGTTGGTGTGTTGCTTATCGGGAGTCAGGTTAATCAGTAGATCAGCGGTGGGTACGAGTTCCTGATAGGTGCCCACAGTAAAACCATTTTCCGTTGCATTGATGAAGGATGTCCTTTTTTCTGAAATGGCAGCTTCACGTAGCGTATAGGCGATATCCAGACCTGAATCCCTCATATTCAAACCCTGATTAAGGCCCTGAGCACCGCAGCCTATAATCACAATCTTTTTCCCTTTTAGTGCCGATACACCATCCGTAAATTCAGATGTATCCATAAAACGACACTGCCCGAGTTGTTTCAGTTTGTCCCTCAGAGAAAGTGTATTAAAATAATTTGTCATGCGTGTAGTTGTTTGTATCTCGTTATTTTTCGTTTTCGTATTGATTTAGTAAAGCAGAAATGGGCATTGTCGCTTTGGTGACCGCAATTCGACCCGAACGGACAAACTGCATAATACCGTATGGCTCAAGTTCATCATGCATTTCGTCAATTTCATGCCTTCTGCCGGTCTTTGCAAGAACAAAGAATTCCCTGGAAACAGTAACAATCTGGGAATTGCTCTCCTTGATAATATTTTGTATTTGCCGTTCGTCAAATAGTAAATGTGAATCAATTTTAAAAAGGGCAGATTCCTGATAAATGATCTCATCATCAGTATGATAGAAAGCCTTGATTACTTCAATTTGCTTTTCTATCTGAGCCACAATTTTTCTCGTCCAATCTTCGGTAGTATTTACAACAATTGTAAATTTTGACACATGCTCTATTTCTGATTTAGAGACATTTAGACCTTCTATATTAATGTGTCGCTTTAAAAATATTCCCGATATTCTATTCAGCAATCCGACATTGTTTTCCGAATATACTGAGATGGTAAACCACTTTTTCTCCATCACTTTTACTTTAATCTTATATCTGATACGGAAGCGCCTGAAGGGATCATTGGAAAGACATTGTCTTCCTTTTCCACTTTCACCTCTAAAAAATATGGTTCGTTAGAGGACATCATTTCCTGAACAGCAGCTTTTAAATTTTTTCGTTCTGTCACCCTTTGGGCTTTAATGTGATACCCTTCAGCAATTTTTACAAAATCAGGATTGGTCATTACGGTTGAAGCGTATCGACGCTCAAAGAAGAGCTCCTGCCATTGTCTTACCATTCCAAGGTGATCATTATTCAATACGACAATCTTTACAGCCGTTTTATTCTGATAGATGGTCGCCAACTCCTGAATGGTCATCTGGTATCCTCCATCACCTATAATTGCAACTACTTCGCGGTCTTCAGCTCCCATCTTAGCCCCTATGGCTGCCGGTAAGGCAAAACCCATAGTTCCCAAACCTCCGGAAGTTATGTTGCTCTTCGACTGGTTAAACTTGGCATATCGGCAGGCCACCATCTGATGTTGCCCTACATCCGTAACAATAACCGCTTTATTCTTTGATGCCTTATTTATTTCCTCCACCACTTCCCCCATGGTTAATCCCTCCTTTTTGGGGTGCAGATCCTTCTCTATGACAGCTTTGAACTCTTCCTCATACCGCAAACTGAATTCGTTACGCCAGGATTCATGACTGTTCTTTTTGATCCTGGGAAGCAACAATTCTAATGTTTCTTTAGCATTACCCAGTAATGCCACATCTACTTTTACATTTTTATTGATCTCAGCAGGGTCTATTTCCATATGGATAATTTTGGCCTGCTTGGCGTATGTTTCAAGATTACCAGTTACCCTGTCGTCAAAACGCATTCCGATAGCAATAAGGACATCACATTCATTGGTGAGTACATTAGGGCCATAGTTTCCATGCATTCCCACCATACCAACATTGAGGGGATGGTCTGTATTTAAAGCAGATAATCCAAGGATGGTCCAGGCAGCGGGTATGCCCGACTTCTCAACAAATTCCTTTAGTTCATTTTCCGCTTCCCCTAAAATGACTCCCTGCCCAAAAACGATGAAGGGTTTCTTAGCCGTATTGATCAGCTCGGCGGCCAGCTCCAGATTGGCTTCTTTTACTTTTGGCGTAGGCTTATAACTTCGAACCCCTGTACAGGCTTCATATTGAAAATCGAGCTCGTCAAACTGTGCATTTTTGGTGATATCGATCAGAACAGGTCCGGGTCTCCCCGATCTGGCAATAAAAAATGCCTTGGCCATAATTCCGGGTATTTCTTCAGCCCTAGTGATCTGATAATTCCATTTGGTCACCGGGGTGGATATCCCGATAATATCGGTTTCCTGAAACGCATCTGAGCCCAGAAGATGCCTGGGTACCTGTCCGGTTATACAAACCATGGGAGTAGAATCGATCTGGGCATCTGCCAGGCCGGTGACCAGATTGGTTGCCCCTGGTCCTGAAGTTGCCATAGCAACACCTACTTTTCCACTAACCCTGGCATATCCCTGTGCAGCATGTGTAGCACCCTGCTCATGACGTGTAAGAATATGTGTTAGTTTATCCTGGAACTTATAAAGTTCATCATAAACGGGCATTATTGCCCCGCCCGGATAGCCATAGATTAAATCCACACCTTCTGCCAGGAGGCAGTGTATAATTGCTTCCGCACCGCTCACTCTCATCGTCTTAGGATTCTTTTCTGATGCTTTCTTTTTTGTTATTGTATCCATAAATACTGCCTTTCAAACCGATATTTATATTTTCTTTACTACTCAAACTGGTCGGTTACACACCCCTTAGAAGCTGACGATACGATTTTGGCGTATTTGTACAGACTCCCTTTTCGAACTTTCAAAGGTGGTTGTTTCCAATGCCTCCTTCGTTCCTCCAGCTCCTCTTCAGATAATGCCACACTAATACTATTTTCCACAGCATTAATTGTTATCATGTCGCCATCTTTCAATAATCCGATCGCACCTCCTTCCTGAGCCTCAGGGGAAACATGTCCTACAACAAATCCATGTGTTCCTCCTGAAAACCGGCCATCTGTAATCAAAGCAACATCTTTACCCAATCCTGCTCCCATTATGGCGGCAGTAGGTTTGAGCATTTCCGGCATCCCGGGCCCTCCCTTCGGCCCTTCATACCTGATCACTACTACATCACCTTTTTTTACCAGGCCTTTTCCAATCCCTTCATTTGCCTTGAATTCATCGTCAAAAACTTTGGCCGGACCTGTAAAATGATAGCCTTCTTTCCCTGTGATTTTTGCTACAGCACCTTCCTCTGCCAGGTTACCATAAAGAATACGAAGGTGTCCCGTTTCTTTAATTGGGTCCTGTAAGGAATGAACAACCTTTTGCCCCGCCTTCAGTGCCGGGACCTCACTTAGGTTTTTTGCTATGGTCTTTCCCGTTACAGTTAGGCAATCCCCGTGTAACATGTCATGTTCGAGCATAAACTTCATAACCGCAGGTATACCTCCTACCCTATGGACGTCTTCCATCAGGAATTTTCCACTGGGTTTTAGATCGGCGAGAAATGGCGTTGTATCACTGATCCTTTGAAAATCATCGAGGGTAAAATCAATTTCTGCAGCCCTGGCAATTGCAAGGAAATGCAACACGGCATTGGTGGAGCCTCCCAAAACTGTAATTAGTCTGACAGCGTTCTCAAGTGATTTTCTACTGATGATATCACTTGGCTTTATATCATTCTCAATAAGATGTCTTAATGCTCTGCCCGAATTCAGACAGTCTACTTCTTTTTCTGATCCTATAGCAGGGTTAGAAGAGTTATAGGGCATAGCCATCCCCAGAGCCTCGATAGCTGATGCCATGGTGTTTGCGGTATACATTCCTCCACAAGCACCCGCTCCCGGACAGGCATTCTGGATTACCTGCTTGAACTCATCTTCCTTCATGGTGCCGGCCACTTTCTCCCCCCATGCTTCAAAAGCACTTACAATGTCTAGTTTTTTATTGTTGAGGCATCCCGACGCAATGGTACCTCCATAAACCAGGATTGATGGTCTGTTAAGTCTGATCATTGCCATCAGAGCTCCGGGCATGTTTTTGTCACAACCTACAACCGTCACCAGCCCATCGTAATTCATCGCCTGCACAACAGTCTCCATCGAATCAGCTATAATATCCCTGGACGGCAGGGAATAACGCATCCCATAGGTACCCATGGATATCCCATCACTAACGCCGATTGAATTAAATACCAGACCTACCAACCCCTTTTCGTCAAGACCTTTCTTTACATGTTGGGCCAGGTCATTAAGGTGCATATTACAGGGGTTTCCTTCGTATCCAGTACTTCCTATCCCGATTAGGGGCTTCTTTAAATCCTCCTCGCTGAGTCCGATCGCATAAAGCATCGCTTGAGCCCCGGGCTGGGTAGGATCCTGAGTAACATTCTTACTGTATTTATTTAATTCTGTTTTTGTTTTTCCCAAATGTGCCGGTTTTCTTAATAATTCCTATAGGTTTCAAAGATACTTGTTTAAAAACCACGTCTTACTTTACATTGTAAGCTACGATAAATTCAATGTCCATTGATTAGAGTTAACATATTGAATATCAATATTATAATACGGTTTTAATTATCATATTCACTATGTACACAGGATGGGGAAAAGAGTGAGATTAGATACTTTTTAGGCTAAAAAATTACCTATTTTTGGGCATGCAATATTCAATTTCTCAACAAGTTGAGGCACAGCAAAGGTATTTTAATACAGGGCAGACCAGGGATGTGCGATTTCGTAAAGGGATCCTGAAAAAGTTACAGGCCGAAATCGTGCGGCAGGAAGATGCTATATGTGAAGCCCTCTACGCAGATTTTAAAAAGCCAAAATTTGAGACCTTAATCGCGGAGACCCAGTTTGTCCTGGCTGAACTTAAGATGATCATAAAACATCTGGAATTATGGGCAAAACCGGAGAGAGTGCCCTCCTCCATCCTCAACTTCCCCTCTTCTGACTGGATATACAAAGAACCTTATGGGAATGTCCTAATTATTTCCCCCTGGAACTATCCGTTTCAGTTGACATTATTACCCTTAGTTTCAGCCGTTGCAGCGGGAAATACCGCTGTCTTGAAGCCTTCCGAACTCACTCCGAAAACAAGTTCTGTTATTCAAAAGCTCATAAATGCTGTTTTTAAACCGGAACATGTATTGGTTTGTCAGGGAGATGCTGAAGTGGCTAAGAGTTTGTTGAAAGAAAAATGGGATTATATCTTCTTTACCGGTAGTACAAGGGTAGGAAAAATTGTATATGAAAGTGCTGCCAGCCAACTTACTCCGGTTACCCTTGAGTTGGGAGGAAAAAGCCCTTGCGTGGTTGATGAGACCGCAGTTCCGGCCCAGGCGGCCAGGCGAATTGTCTGGGGAAAGTTTCTAAACGCCGGCCAGACCTGCATCGCACCAGATTATATCCTGGTTCACACACAGATGAAAGAGCAACTGCTGGAGGAACTCATTAAGAGCATTAGGTCATTCTTTGGAGAAAATCCTGAAGAATCAAATGACCTGGCCAGGATTATTTCACCTGCTCACTTCGAACGACTCAAAGGCTTATTGAGCAATGAAAAAATCCTTTTTGGGGGAGCACATAATAGTGCAGACCGATTTATTTCCCCCACCCTGGTTGATGAGCCATCTAAGGGGAGTAATCTCATGCAGGAGGAGATCTTTGGTCCAATACTGCCTATCATCTCCTACCATAATGAAAGTGAATTGGAGGCATGGATTCAGGACGGTGGAAAACCCTTGGCGGCCTACCTTTTTTCAAGGCGTAAATCATTTCAAAAGAGGTTTGTGAGAGATTTCAGTTTTGGAGGGGGTACGATCAATGACACCCTATTGCAAATATCAAATAAAAACCTTCCTTTTGGAGGGGTCGGAAAGAGTGGATTAGGGTCCTATCACGGGAAAAGATCATTCAATACTTTTTCTCATCAAAAAGCCGTAGTAAAAAGGGGTACATGGCTCGATTTCCGTTTTAAATATCCTCCTTACAACATACCGATGAATCTGATTAAAAAAATGAAACATATATTTTAATGAATACAGAAAAGACGGTAACCGAGGCTATTCAATACCGAAGGTCAGTAAGGGTGTATGATAAAGAAAAAGAAATCGATCCCAAAAAAGTACGAAAGTGCATCCAAAATGCAGTTCTCGCCCCTACAAGCAGCAATCTGCAACTCTGGGAATTCTATCACGTAACTGATACCGAAGTCCTCAAGGAGTTGGTAGAGGCTTGTCTTGGACAGAATGCGGCTAAAACTGCAAAGCAAATGGTGATAGTTGTTGCTAGAAGAGATTTATGGAGAAAACGGGCACGATCAAACAAGGATTTTCTTTTGAAAAACATAGGCGACAAACCCAGAGAAGAGTACAGCAGAAGGGAAAAGTTTGCATTGGGTTACTACACAAAACTTATTCCATCGATCTATGCAGAGTTTCTGGGATTATTGGGATGGATTCGATATGTATTTTTTTGGGTAATTGGTCTTTTCAGGCCTGTATACCGGCAAGTCAGGAGATCAGATTTAAGAATCGTCGCACACAAGAGTGCCGGACTTGCTGCTCAGAATTTTATGATTTCTATGGCTGCCATAGGATACGATACCTGCCCTATGGAAGGCAGTGATACTGCCAGAATTAAAAAGATCCTGAATTTGCCGATGGGAGCCGAAATTACTATGACTATTGGTTGCGGGATACGGGATGAAAAAGGAATCTACGGCCCAAGATTCAGAGTGCCCTTTGAAGAGGTCTACAAGGCAGTTTAAGAGGTAAGTTTAAAATGAACGGTATCTCCAAAAGTCCTTTGAGCGAGGTGATTGGAGGATTTTTCTGAGAGTTGCAGGATACGTGGATATCCACCTGTTGTCTGGCCATCACGCATGAGGATAATCAATTTACCCCCGGGAGTTA
>JABDQK010000120.1 GCA_013042255.1 Flavobacteriaceae bacterium
TGACGCTATACAATACCGATGGCATTCATCCCAGTATAGAAGGTTCTTATCTATCTGCCGCCATGTTTTACGCTGCCATCTATGACAAAGATCCCGTTTTGAATTCCTATTCAGCCGGATTAGAAACAGCAATGGCCGGTTACCTCAGGAGAAAGGCAAATGAAGTCTGGATGGCATATCAGAATTAAGTCAGCAGTTGTTCAGCAAGGAATCTGCGATCCAATTTTCCACTCTCTGAGATTTTAAATCGGGAAATAAAATGCACTTCCCTGGGTATTTCGTATTTATCCAGGGTATTTACATCTGAAATGTCCTTGAGGATTTGAGCCGGATCTCCTTCGCCTTCAATAGCCAGTACGAGTTTTTCACCCAGTACCTTATCGGGTTTACCCAAAACAATAAATTTATTTTCAATGTGCGGTTTGAGTTTAGTCTCTATAACCTCGGGAATTAATTTTACACCTCCTGAGTTTATGATATTATCCCATCGGCCCAACCAGGTAAATTCCTTTTCTGAAATAAGGTCGACAAGGTCGTTGGTGACCAGTGAATCAACCCCCAAATCCGGAGCATTGATCACCAGACAATTGCGGTTATCAGTTGAAACGGTTATTCCGGGCAAGGTCTCAAATGGCATCGTGAGCTGATCACCTCGCCCTTTGGCAGTTCCGTTGACGGGCCTGACCGCAATGTGCGAACAAGTCTCAGTCATTCCATAGGTTTCAAATATCCTTGAGGGGCTTTTTTGCAGCTTTAGTTTTAATTCCGGGGAGAGTGGTGCCCCACCCACAAGTAGTGTATGTATTGAGGAAAGATGCTTAATTGATTTTTCCAGTTGCAATGGAACCATGGAGCACAGGTCATAACTCCTGTTCAGGCCACTTAGGGGTGAAGAGGAAGGATCTACAGTATCTAATGAAAATCCGATCACCATTGCACGGACCAACATCATTTTCGCTGCGATATGGCTGCCTGAAAGACATAATAATGCTGTCTGCCCTGCTCTGAGTCCAAAATAATCAGCTGACCTTAAAGCAGAGTTAACCATAGCCTGTTTGGTGACGCGAATGGATTTGGCTTTACCGGTAGAACCTGAAGTTCTCAAGGTGAGTGAATCATGCGGTGAAACCCAGTCCATCAGAAAATCCCCAATCAGACGCTCTTCTTTATCACCTTCTTTGATCAGGCTGTAAGCCACATCGTTCAGCTCGTGAATAGAGAAATGTGTACCCTGAAATTTAAATAAGGGATGCGTTTCTTTATACTGATTTTGCATGTGAATAGTTTTCTTCAAATTCTTCTTTTGTGTATACTTTTCCTGTGAGTCTTTCCTTCCAGTTCTTCCATCCGTATTTCTTTGCAAAGAAATAAAGTAACAAGGGGAAGATCACAAATACAGGCACAAGAATATCCCACCCCAAAACAGGTTCAGAAATATCCCTGTAAATAGAATTCGTTTGAAATGCAGTCCAGTCTGCCGTAACCAGCAGTGCTCCAAAAAGGTTATTGGCGGCATGGAATCCCAGGGCCAGTTCAAGACCTTCATCCATCAATGTTATGATCCCTAAGAAAAGTCCGGTGCCAATATAGAAAATCATAACACCCGGGCCTAAGGTATCCACTTCGGGATTCCCCAGGTGCATCAGCCCGAAAAGCAGGGAGGTAAATAACAAGGGAAACCAACGATTTCGCACCAGCAATCCTAAACCCTGCATCATATGTCCCCGGAACATATACTCCTCAAAACTGGTTTGCAAAGGGATGAGTAAAATGGCAATCAGGGCCAGTTTTAAAAATGGGATAAGTTCAAAATTTAATTTAAATTTTTCAGGTGAAAGAATTACATCAATTAGTGTCAGGCCTACTGTGATCCCTCCCCAGAGAAAAAAGGCAAACCATATTCTTTTCCAATCCACTTTTTTTCTAGAGGTTGTAAGGGCTCTAATCGATTGTGATTGTACGAGCTTTACCCATCCAAGGACAAAGAACAGCCCAAGTGCCAGAGGAAACAGAAGTAAAATCAGGACCACATTAGATCCCAGTTTTTCTATCATTTCGGCCATCATCACATCCACACTTACCGGGGAATAAAGCACCGAAATATAATTGAAGACCATAAGGACAATAAAGCCCAGGGGAAGGATCCAAAACTTCCAA
>JABDQK010000121.1 GCA_013042255.1 Flavobacteriaceae bacterium
GAACGGAAGAAGGTAGTTTCAGCATCAATGACATTTGATCCCCAAATCACTTCAGAAAGATTATTGGTATTAAATCCGGAAAGCCAATCGGCTTCGTTCATTAAAGGAAAACCATCTCTTGCCAGTACTGCGTTATCTGCAGCAGTCTGCCAATCTCCAGTGGATAAGGCCATTCTTGCCTTAAGGCCATAAGCGACATTTATATTTAATTGTGATTTTGTGTCAGCTCCACCACTTGGTCTCGGGCTACCGATCTGGAACAGACGTATTGCCTCATCGAGGTCTGCTTCTATCAGATCGTATACCTCCTGTACCGTTGATCTTGGTGCGCTTGTAAAAGGAGCCTCCGAAGAAAACAAAATTGGGACTCCGGGGTCAGCTGATGGATTGCCAATCAGATAACCTCTGGCATAATGCTGCACGAGAGAAAGATAAGCATAAGCCCTATATGTATAGGCCTGACCTAAAATGGTGTTTAGGGTTGGAGTTTCCGTTAAACTTCCATTCGTTCCATTATTTATTAAGCCGTTTGATCCAGCAATAATATTATAGCGGTGGTACCACAAGATCTCATTTGTTAAAGAAAAAGGATCGGTATGGGAAAGCCACTGCATTTCAGTTCTCCACCCCAAATTATTTGCACTGGCAGAGTGGATTAAACCTCCAGTCAAATTATCCCCCAGAGGGACCCAGTAGTGGTTTCCTGCCCTTGCCGTATTCCCTCCGGGGAATATGGTCTGGGACTGGGAGTACAAACCACGATGCAGCCCATTGAGGACCAGTTGCATGTTCTCTTCGTTAGCAAATGCGTCAGCCGCAGCTATAGCATCTGTTGGTGTAGTATCAAGGAAATCTTCCTCACATGAAGTTATGGTAATCGCCAGGATTGCCAATAACACAATTTTAATTCTACTTAACATAACTATTATTTTTTTGATTAAAATGATACGTTCAGGCCTAAAGAAATAATTCTTGCAGGATTAAAGTCGTTACCAGCAGGTGTTCCTGCTAAATTATACTGTGGATCCAATCCATCTCTCTTGCTCTTTAAATACAAATTCTCTCCGGAGATAGCAACTCTTAAAGCTGACAGGCCCAGGGCGTCAGTAATCTGGCTGTTAAAATTATAGCCAAAATTGACATTTTTCAAAGACCAGAAAGAAGCGTCGGTAAGGAAGCGATCTGATTGTGTCCGTACCAGGTTGGCATTTCCGGCTTCCAGTCGGGGAACATCAGTGATGTCACCAGGCTGTCTCCATGCATTCAGGATGTCCGGATGGTAAGACCTTCCAAAATCACCACTGTGCATCATTGCTGAGTATCCATTATCCAGGAAAGAACCGCCAATTCCAAAAGTAACCAGGAAATCGAGTGTGAATCCTTTATAACTAAGGCTATTAGCAACTGACCCTAAAAGATCTGGGATAGTACTGTCGCCTGTATAAGCTCTTTCAGTAGCCTGCCAGTCATTTGTGGTTTCTATATCACCATTGGCATCCAGTACGGGAACACTCTCACCGTCATCATCAAGTTCGTAGACAAAAAACAATTGGTCTCCATTACTTGGGTCAACTCCAGCTGTTCTTAACAAGTAAAAATCGAATCTGGAACGTCCTTCTGCCCATCGCTTGGATCCATTGATAAATGGATCGGGTAAACTGGTGATCTCATTTTTAAAAGTTGATCCCTGTAAGGTAACATTCCAGCGAACATCGTTACTATTGACCAGGTTTGTGGTCAACGCAACTTCCCAACCGGAGTTGTACATATCTCCGATATTGGTGGGAACTGTATTTAGACCATTACTAATGGGGATGGGTAAGTTATACAATAGATCAGAAGAATTCCGCTTGTAGTACTCTACAGACCCGTCAAATAAATTGTTAAATAATGAAAACTCCAGGGCTACATCAAAATTCTCAATAGTTTCCCATTGTAGCGCTGCATTTCCAAGATCGGTGTTTATGATAGCAGGATTTGCGGCATTGGAAGTAATTGAAAATCGGGGTTGTGACAGGAAGAAGTCTAATAAATCATCATTACCAACTTCCCCGTAAGAACCTCTCATCTTCAATGCATTTACAAAACCAACATCTTCCATAAAACCTTCCTGATCGATCCTCCATGAAGCACCCACGGAGTAAAATGTACCCCATCTTGATTCGCTGCTGAATACAGACGAACCATCCCTCCGGACCGAAGCACTTAAATAGTACTTATTATCAAAATTGTAATTGGTTCTGAGGAAATACCCTTCAATTGCTTTCCTTGTTGTATTTCCACCTAGTCTTACGATGTTTGAAAAGTTATCGTTTACGAAAATACCACTAGCCGTTTGTACAGTTTTCAGGCCATTAATACTGTTAAAGGTTCTGTCAAAACTTTCATGTCCGGCGGTGATATCTATATTGTGATTGCCGAAACTATTGGTATAGGTCAGGATTTGGTTGAAGTTTTCTACCTGCCTTCTGAATCTGTCGTCACTGAACCTTCCATCCGGTTGAGCATCTCCTATTATAGCATTTTCATATTCTTGTTCCAGACCCTCATTGATATCTCTACCATAATTTAAACGGAGTTTAAGGCCGTCTAAAATCTCCCATTCCCCGAACATCCTGAAACCATAGGTATTATCCCTGTCTCGTTCATCATTCAGGAGCAGCTCCTGGAGTGCGTGACGTCCCTGGCTGACAGGCCTTGATCCAATATTGTATTCAGAGAATCCTTCACCATTGTCAAAAAGCGGATTCCCGAGAGGATCTAAGACGATATTACCCTGTAAATCGTTCACATAAACCGGATATACTGAACCAATATTTTTGGCAAAGCCAAAAGGATTTACAATACTTCCTGTTCCTGCAGAACTGGGCCCTGCTGCATTGGAAATAGTAACATTGGCACTACCGCCAATGGTAATGCGATCAGAAACATTGAATTCAGCGTTTACACGTGTTGTTAGTCGGTCAAATTCTGAAGTAACTACATAACCTTCTTCATCGAGATATGAGGCCGAGAAAAATACCCTGTGGTCTTCACCTCCACCAGAAACATTGACGTTGTAATTCTGCCGTACGCCCGTTTTTGTGAGCACATCATACCAATCCAAACTTCTATAAATAACCTGGGCCGCGGGATTTATCTGGCCATTTATTCCAACAATCTGGTCATTGGGGACATTGAATGGGTTATATCCAAGACTCTGGTAGATGTTGGCTGAAGCATAAGCAGGATCTCCAGCCCCTGCACTTGAATTTTTTAGGGCTTCCCACATAGTTTCGTAGTACTGCTCTGGGCTTAACTCATCATAAAAAGGGATAGCCTGGCTTGTCAGCCCATACTGCATGGAGGCATTCACCTGAATATCTCCACGGGTACCGGTCTTAGTAGTAATTATAACTACTCCGTTAGCAGCCCTGGAACCGTATAAAGAGGTTGAAGCTGCATCCTTGAGTATTGTAAAAGAAGCAATATCTTCCTGGTTAATAGTGTTTAAGGCACCTTCATACTGAACCCCATCAACAATAAACAAGGGATCTGAATCCCCATTAAGTGTACCTACACCACGTATAACAATGCCTGGCGAAGATCCGGGTTGCCCGGAAGGCGATGTAAACTGAATACCCGTTGCCCTACCTTCTATAGCGGCAATAGGTGAGGTAACGTTTCTGATAGCCAGGTCTTCGGCACCTACCACTGCGGCAGATCCGGTAAAGGCTTCTTTCGTTGACGTACCGTATGCCGTTACGATGACCTCATCTAAAGTTTGGGTGTCTAATTCCATTTGTACATTAATAGTACTGGAAGATCCGACAGTTCTTTCTGTCGTTCGCTGGCCTATGTAGCTAAACCTGAGCGTTTGTCCTACAGCAGCATTAATGCTGTAATTCCCATCGAAATCAGATTGTGTACCACTTGTAGTGCCAACAATTATAATTGAAACACCTGGTAAAGGCACCCCCGTTTCGTCGGTGATGGTACCACTAATCATTTTTTCCTGGGAAAATCCAAGTTGGGAAGTTAGCATAAACAACGATGCTAAAATCCAAATGTGTTTAGATTTCATTTAAGAAGGTTTTTGTGTTAGTC
>JABDQK010000205.1 GCA_013042255.1 Flavobacteriaceae bacterium
CCGCACTGAATAAGTACGGTTTTTCATTTTTAGGAAAAGCTGAGCTTGCTCAGGGCTTTGGATGAAAATGGAAAACCAACAGCTTAGGCTGCGTGGTTTCTTATTTGCAGGAGTGAAATTAAAGTAACACGTCGCGAAGCGGCGTAATCCTCTTTCTCAATTGTTCTGCCAGCCATTATTTACCAACCAAGTTTATTTATATTTCTCCACACGTTCATCAGCAATCACTCCTTTCCAGTTCATCCCGAAAGAAAAATCGTAGCTATTGCCGTCTGAATCCTTATATGGCTGCATATCCCTGGGAACGTCCTCAAATTGCTTCTCTACGGTAATCATATCTGCAGGCATTTGAAATGGCAATAATCCTGATGGTTCTGCCTCTCCGGAAATAATTTCCATTAGGGCCTGATCCTGTACACCCATATGGATCAAAATAGCCGAAGCACTTCCCTCTATTTCGGAAAATACCAAAGGATTGGAAACATGCACAATAACAATTACTGGTTTACTTCCCATAGATTCTCTTGTCTTTTTAACCAATTCCATATCCTTAATATTATAGGCAGTGAACCTTTTCCCTTTGTAAGACCGATTTGCAAAATCTTCCAATGGACTACCCCCGGCCAGACTTTCTGCTCTGGCTTCGGTGGCGGTATAAGGACCGTATTGTAAACTGATCGGAACATAACCATTGCCGCCACTTTCCAGATCAGCCCTCTCGTATCCAACACCACCTTTTGGACTTTCTATCCCTACAAGAGCAAAATCAGCCAGATCAGGATCATTAACGACCTCAAAGTAATTCCCTACAACTTTCAGATTAAAAGGATCTATTGTACTTTCAGGCTGTTGTACGCCAAACCAATTTTTACTGGGCGCAATATATCTTTTAGGGATATATACTTTCCGTTTTTTATCAAGGGGCAGGGTATTCCCATGATTTTTCAACATAACCACTGAGCGCAACTGGGCCTGAAATCCTTCTCCCATAAATTCAGAATTGCCTACCAGTCTATCAGTTTCTGAAACTTGCAGATAGGGGTTCTCAAAGAGGCCCACCCTAAAAATATTTTTTAGGAGTCTGACCGCAGAAATTTCAAATCGTTTACGCATGAAATCTTCCCCATATTCGTCAATTCCAAGTTGATAAGCTTCAAGAACCGGACCCTTGTCATTATTTCCCCCGAACTGGTCAACACCGGCCATAATAACCTTGTAATGTCGTTCAGCTACAGTTAAAGTTTCAACTCCCCAGGGTTTACCTTCAAAAATGTCCACAGCACTTACGTCTCTGGTGATACCCCAGTCTGTACAAACTACGCCATCATAGCCATATTCCTTCCTCAAGACATCAGTTATCAGATATTTACTAAATCCATTTGCAACATTCTCACCATTTTTTGTGTCCTGGCCATAAGAGATAGTATAATAGGGCATTACCGCGGATGACATTTCCGTATCTCCATCCAATTTAAAAACACCTTCGGCAAAGGGCTGAATATGATCCTTGATATTATTCCCTGGGTAGACAGCATAAGCCCCATAACCAAAATGGGCATCCCTGCCGCCTTCCTCAGGACCACCACCTGGCCAGTGTTTTACCATGGCATTAACGCTCTGAAGCCCCCAGCCTCCATCTTCTGAAGTCTGGAATCCGTCCACATAAGCACGGGCCATATCCGTAGCCAGATCTGGATCTTCCCCCATGGTACCATCAAATCGACTCCAGCGAGGTTCTGTGGCTAAGTCAATTTGCGGACTCAATGCTGTTGCGATGCCCAATGCGCGATATTCTTTAGAGGCTATATCACCAAATTTTTTCATCAGCTCCGGATCAAATGAGGCAGCAATCCCCAAAGTTCCCGGCCACATCGATATCTCACCTCCCGCTCCGGCATTGAATTCAGCATACGAATCTGTCCCGTGTCTTGGGTCTGAACTGATATTAACCGGGATACCCAGACCTGCTTTTTCAACAAAGGCCTGTACTTTATTGTTCCATTGTGCGGCAACAACCGGTGATTCAACACCGGTTATAAGGACATGTCTCAAATTATCTTCAGAAAGAAACTTAAGTTGGGCATCGGTGAGGTCACTGGGAGAGGCACCGCTCTCCTCAAAAGGTTTTCCATTATACGTGCCTCCGAAATATCCGCGGGAAACAGCAGGAATCGCCTGATGTGCACTATACAACATCAAGCCTGCTATCTGCTCTACTGTCATTTTGGAGGCCAGGTCTTCTGCCCTCTGATCTGCCGTTAATCTCCAATCCTCATAAGCATCAAGATTACCATCCTTATTGAGATCTTTAAATGCAAAACCATCAACTTCAAGGAGTGCCACTCCCGATTCACGAGAATACCCTAATTCAGGTCCCTCTTCGTTTTTAACATGGATGTAATCTTCTTTCTCTTCCACGGTGTACTTCGGCCCGCAACTTAATGTCATCAGGGAAATGATAATCCAATAAGCAAGATATTTTTTCATTTTCTTAGGTATTAACTCCGACTATACATTTATTCAAACTTATCTTTTCTTCTTACTCAAACCCAATCTCCTTTAAAGCATTATGACTAATTTGAATGGCGTCTAATGGTTTGAGGCCATCAAATGTCATATCCTGTTCCACAAAGTAATACTCCATTCCTGATAATTCTTTCTGTGCTAAAATTCGCTTAAAATCGATCGAACC
>JABDQK010000025.1 GCA_013042255.1 Flavobacteriaceae bacterium
CTTTTTTACAATATTCCTGCAAGACGTAATTTCCTGAAATCAAACAAGGTAGAATTCAGGCATATTACCGACGAATTTCATCGTGTGGCTCTGGCACACCCGGGAATCAGTTTTTACTTCTATCATAACGACAGTGAATTGTTCCACCTGAATAAAACCTCTCAACGTAAGAGGATCATCAATATATTCGGGCATAAGACGGATGAAAAACTGGTGCCGGTTCATGAGGAAACCGAGGTGGTTAAGATCAATGGATTTATTTGCAAACCCGAATTCTCCAAAAAAAGCAGGGGAGAGCAATTCTTCTTCGTAAATGATCGTTTTATCAAAAGCCCGTATCTACACCACGCTGTACAATCGGCATTTGAAGGACTGATAAAACCTGAGTCATACCCGGGATATTTCCTGTACCTCGATGTAGATCCCACATCGATTGATATAAACATACACCCCACTAAGACCGAAATAAAGTTCGATGATGAACATACCCTCTACGCCATTTTAAGGTCGGCAGTAAAGCACAGTCTCGGGCAGTTCCATCTGGCTCCCATGATCGATTTTGAGAAAGATCAGAACCTGGAAACACCCTATGCATATCAGAATAAAGAAGCTCATATTCCGGGAATCGCAGTGAATCCCGGATTTAATCCCTTCCAGCACGAATCTCGGATTTCAGGTGGTTCGGGGGGAAGGTACGGCAAACGCTCTGCGGAAGGTTGGGAGAATATGTTTGTGGATCTGGAGTCCAAATCGAGCAGGGAAGAGGCCTTTAGTAGTGTTCATTTTGAATCTGAAGCGGTTTCCGGAAAAATTTTCCCACCTGCTGAAGAAAAGCAGGTAAATGAAGGTACTACTTTTCAGCTCAGACGAAAATACATAGTTACAACGATCAGGTCAGGGATGCTTATTATTGATCAGCAGCGGGCTCATCAAAGGGTTTTGTATGAAAAATTCCTCCGTAACATGACACTGAAGGAAAGTCTGAGTCAGCAATTGTTATTCCCTGTTTCTCTGCAATTTACCCCAGCTGAAATGCGTGTAATTAAAGAATTGCACAATCATTTACAGACCCTCGGATTTGTAATAGAATTGGCAGGTGAAGAAGGTCTTAACATCAAGGGTTTACCTCCCCTAGTTCCTGAAAAACAGTTGGGTTCTGTTCTGGATCAGCTGATCGCAGAATATCGTCAGGAGAATACATCGAATAGTTTATCCCAGTCGGATATGCTGGCAAAAGCGCTCTGCGGAAGTGTTTCTGTTAAGTCGGGAGATATATTGGATCCGCTTTCGCAACTGGCACTGGTGAATGATCTTTTTGCCTGTAAGGAAAGTATGCTCAGTCCGTTTAATAAACCGATCTTTATCACCTTAACTGAGAACGAAATCGATAAAAAATTTAATTAAATGGGAAGACTTACCGGGGCTATCAAACACCTCCTTATCATTAATATCATCTTTTTTATAGCCACGGCTTTATTTGGGGAGCAAATGTATCAATGGTTTTCTCTCTGGTTTCCTAAAAATGAGAATTTTGCATTCTGGCAGGTTGTTTCCCATATGTTTATGCACGGAGGGTTTATGCATATTCTTTTCAACATGTATGCTCTTTGGGCCTTTGGTTCCCCTTTGGAACAGATGTGGGGAAAAAATAAATTCCTATTCTTCTATTTTTCCGCAGGGATAGGCGCAGCCCTGATCCACACGGCAGTGAATTACTACTATTTTACAGAGGGAATAGATGTTTTGCTCTCCTCGGGTCTGACAAGACCGGAGATCATGGATATCATTTCTCAGGGAAAGTTTAATACAGGCTGGTATGAACTCGCACCAAGAAGTACTATAGATAACTTTTTAATGGCATACAGTACCCCTGCAGTTGGGGCCTCCGGTGCCATATACGGTATATTGGTCGCTTTTGGAATGTCCTTTCCCAACAGTGAACTATTTCTTATTTTTCTTCCGGTCCCCATTAAAGCAAAATATTTTATTCCTGTATTGATCGGGCTCGACCTGTTTTCAGGTGTCACCGGATATTCTATCTTTGGACAGGGAATTGCCCACTTCGCGCACGTCGGGGGTGCTCTTTTTGGATTTATAATGATGTGGTACTGGAAGAAAAACCAGTTCAATAAAAACAGATGGAATTAGGTCAATGAATAATGGTGGACTTCGATATCAATTTGCTCGTTTAAGCATCGCAGAGAAACTGATCACGGTGAATGTGATCGTATTCATTCTGAATGCCCTATTACCATTTTTATTGGGCTTTAGGGGAAATGCCATTTCGCAGTGGTTCGAGTTACCCGTAGATCTTATGGTCTACATTACCCAGCCCTGGTCTATTGTTACCTATTCTTTTTTCCATGCAGATTTCTTTCATTTATTCTGGAATATGTTGTTGCTCTATTTTTCTGCCAGAATTTTCCTGAATCTTTTTTCGGCCCGCAAACTCATCAATGTCTATTTCCTGGGTGTTATTCTGGGCGGACTCCTTTTTGTTCTGAGTTATAATATATTTCCCGTATTTATGGGATCCAAATCGGCTTTAATTGGTGCCTCTGCGGGAGTTACGGCTGTATTGATCTTTATTTGCTCCTATATCCCTAATCAGGAAGTACGTGTGATATTTTTCAACCTAAAACTCTGGTATATTGGTGCCTTTTTTGTCCTGTTGGATTTAATTCAGATTCCGGCTAGCAATCCCGGGGGACATTTAGCGCATTTAGGGGGTGCCCTCCTTGGATATGTATATGCCAGGCAACTAACCAAAGGAAGGGATATTGGTGAGGGTTTTTCAAAATTACTGGATAGTCTGGGAGCTATGTTTAAGCCTGGTGAGAAAAAAGCTCCTATGAAAACAGTTTACCGCAAAAAAAATATGTCCGGGAAGTCGAAAATAGACTACGACAAGGAAAGCCGGCAGCGGAAAATCGACTCTATCCTGGATAAGATCAGCAAGTCGGGTTACGAAAGCCTTACCAAGGCTGAAAAAGACTTCCTGTTTAAGGCAGGGAAGGAAGAATAGCTGTATG
>JABDQK010000135.1 GCA_013042255.1 Flavobacteriaceae bacterium
CAACATAATCAATGCCCAAAACCTAAAATGGACAACACTAACAGAATCCTTGAAAATAGATAGATTATTGCAGAACATGGCACAAGTATTATCTGCACTAAATCAAAGCTCCTTTCACAAGGTGGGAACACCTTTCGCCAAGAATAAAAAACTCAAATTAAGAAGGAGTAATTTTTAGTACATAGGTTAATATTTTCGTAAGATTTGGATTACCAAGTTGAAGAATGGTCGATAACTAGACAACTTTTTTCGGCAAAATGCAGTGCTTTGATTAAGAATTCGACGAATGACTGCATAATTGTTAAAGAAAGAGGTTATTCATCGAGAATCTGATATTTGTTTTCTTAAAATACCCCTGTTATTTTTTCATAGGTTCTTCTAATCGCCCGGTATCAGGGATATCGGCAATACTTCGCTAAAAAGGCCTACATTTATCAGCATCATCAATTTTTTTAAAAAAATGGAACATATCTCAATCAGTTCGGTAAAACCACGACTATCATTTTGGCAGATTTGGAATATGAGCTTTGGTTTTCTGGGGATACAATTTGGATTTGCCCTGCAAAATGCCAATGTCAGTCGAATTTTTGAAACCCTGGGTGCTTCCAAGGATGAACTTCCCATCCTATGGCTCGCTGCGCCCGTGACAGGTTTGTTGGTACAACCGATCATTGGATACTACAGCGACCGTACCTGGCATAAAAAATGGGGAAGGCGACGACCTTTCTTTGCTATAGGGGCCATTCTGGCCACCCTGGCCTTGTTTCTTATGCCCAATTCCACAGCGCTCTGGATGGCTGTGATTATGCTGTGGCTATTGGATGCCTCTATCAATATAAGTATGGAACCTTTTCGGGCCTTTGTGGGCGACATGCTCCCCAATGAGCAACGTACCAGTGGCTTTGCCATGCAAAGCTTTTTTATAGGTCTGGGGGCCATTATCGCTTCTGCCCTGCCCTGGATCTTTACTAATTGGTTCGGCATCAGTAATATTGCTGCTGATGGTGGAATTCCCGATTCGGTAAAGTGGTCTTTCTATCTGGGAGGTATTGCTTATTTCTGCGCGGTGATGTGGACGGTATTGAAAACAAGTGAATATCCGCCTGATGATCTGGAACAACTTAAGGCAGAAAACGCCAGTAAGGGAATTTTTGGTGGTTTGATGGAATCTTTTCTTGGGATTTTTAATATGCCGAAGACCATGATACAACTGGCTTTTGTTCAATTCTTCTCCTGGTTCTCACTATTTGCTATGTGGATTTACACCACCTCGGCCGTCACCAGCCACGTCTATGGCACATCAGATACGAGTTCGGTACTTTACAATGAAGGCGCCGACTGGGTAGGGATTTGCTTTGCGATTTATAATGGAATTGCAGCACTTGTAGCCTTTCTGCTTCCCGTCATCGCTAAAAAGGTAAGCAGGCGCATTACTCATTTGCTGGCTCTTGTCTGTGGAGGAATTAGTTTATTATCCATTTATTTTATTACGGATCCCAATATGTTATTGGTGGCTATGATAGGGGTTGGTATTGCATGGGCCAGTATACTGTCTATGCCCTATGCCATGCTATCGAGTATCCTGCCTGCCAATAAAATGGGATATTATATGGGGGTCTTTAACTTCTTTATTGTTATCCCCCAGATCGTCGCAGCAGGTATACTGGGCTTTATGTTAAAGACTTTCTTTGGAAATGTTTCCATCTATGCCTTAATCATAGGTGGGGTTTCCATGCTACTTGCCGGACTTCTCTGTCTTATCGTGGAAGACCGGGATGTGGCTGTAGATTTAGGAAAAAAGCAGGTTAAATAATCAATTCAGCAAGAAGTTTTTACAGTTCGGTAGATCTTTTTTACCCGGGCCGGGGAGTATGCACACCTTTGATGCATGTTAAACAATAAACCCGGAATTATGAAAAATTTATCGTTAGTATTTGCTTTTGCATTTCTCTCTCAGCTCAGCTTTGCACAGGAAACCCAAGGCGCTGATATCGTCGTCACAATTGAAAATGTTTTAACAGACGGAGGACAGGTATATGCCGCCTTGCACACAGCTGAAACTTTTATGCAAAGTGACGGAATCGATTTTGACGTAACTGAAGGCAAAAAAGGAACTCTTCGCTTGAATTTCAAAGGAGTGAAACCCGGAACTTATGCTGTAATGGTTATGCACGACCTGAATGGCAATAACCAAATGGACTTCGACAACAACGGCATGCCCAAAGAAAGCTACGGCATGTCGGGCAATAATATGCATATGGGCCCTCCCACCTTTGATGCAGCCAAGTTTGAGGTTACAGAGGAAGATCTGGAGCTGAATATCAGATTTTAACTTTTAGATGCAAGCCCACTGAAGTGGGCTTTTTTTTTCAAAATACTCTCATCTTTAAAATGTTCTCATGTGCCAATCCAAATTGTTTTTTCGCAATGAATCAGGAATTAGGTCGTTGTAGTTGTTGTATAAAAGAACTAAAAGATCAAAATTATGAAATTCGAAGCCTTTAAAAATTTCGGCTTTTCAGGTGGAGCAAAAATGGTGATGCTATTACCTTTTTTTGTATTATTTATGGCTTGTAGCAATGATGATGAATCATTTGCACGGGTAACTGTTAACGGCGATGTCCTGTTTGAGGATGTATCTGATTTTAACGGAGACATAGATGCCAGCTTTGTTGGAAACGGCGGTTCGGTCACACGTTCGTTTATTTGGAATAATAACCTGAGTACTGCTGATTATAATGCAGATATCACAGCAACTTCTGCCGGCAGCTTTCAAATGATTGTCGAGGATTCTCAGGGAGTAGTTGTTTTAGATAGGACGATACAAGGAGGAACGGAGCCGGATTCCATTGATGGCGTCACTTCTTCCGGTTCATCAGGGATTTGGACAGTTACTATAATTTTAATTGACTTTAATGGAGATGGAAGTTTCTCTCTGAGTGAGGGTACCTAAATTAACTTACAGAAATAAAAAAGCCCTGTATGGATTACCGTACAGGGCTTTTTTTTTAAATTTCTTCCGCCAGCCAGGCTTTCATCATCCAGACCGTTTTTTCCTGTTCTGTGATAAAATCACTCATCATCGAATTTGTCCCCTCATCATTCGCCTCATCAGAAGCATCAAGGATGCGCCTTTCTATTTTGAGTAGCTCTTTCAGGGAATCGACAATAAGTCGGATAGCCTTCTCATCAACAGTAACATTTTTTCCCTGAGGCACTTTGGCAATCTCAATGTAATCCTCAAAGGTATGCAGGGGCACTTCCCCCAGGGTTAAGATTCTCTCCGCTACCATATCTACTTTCAGGTTAGCATCATCGTATAACTCCTCGAACTTCACATGGAGATCAAAGAATCGCTTCCCTTTGATATTCCAGTGGATCCCCCTGAGATTCATATAATACCGCTGAAAATTGGCCAGTAAAACATTGAGTTCTTTTCCTAATTCACGAGACTGTTTTGCATCCAGTCCAATACTGTTTAATTCCATTTTATCTGATTTTAGCATAAATTTATCACATAAATAACAGCTAACTTCATAGGTTTTATCGATAGTTTTTATAAATTTATTGCGTAACACTATACTATGACGATTACACAATTACAATATGTTTTAGCCGTGGCCGAATATCAGAATTTTACCCTGGCGGCGGAGAAGAGTTTTGTTACTCAGCCTACCCTGAGTATGCAGGTTCAAAAATTAGAAGATGAATTGGACGTCCGGATTTTCGACCGCAGTAAAAAGCCTATTTCCATCACCGAGGCAGGAAAGAAAATCGTGGCACAAGCAAAGAATATTGTTAATGAGGCGAAACGGATCAAGGATATTGTTGACCAGGAAAAGGGGTTTATCGGGGGGGAATTTACCCTGGGAATTATTCCTACGGTTATGCCCACCCTGTTACCCATGTTTTTGAAGACGTTTATCAATAAGTATCCAAAGGTTAATCTGGTGATACGGGAACAGAACACTGAAAGCCTTATACGCAACCTTCAGGACGGGCACCTTGATGCGGGAATTGCCGCGACTCCTCTTGATATTGAGTTTATTACAGAGCGCCCTTTGTATTATGAACCCTTTGTAGGGTATGTACCCAAGAGCCACAGACTTAGCAAGGAAGACAAACTCGATCCCGAATTACTGGATATACGCGATATACTGCTTTTGGAAGACGGGCATTGTTTTCGGGAAGGTGTGGTTAATTTGTGTAAGGCATCGAAAAATTTCGAAGATCACTTCCATTTGCAGAGCGGCAGTTTTGAAACCCTGGTCAATCTTGCTAACGAAGGATTGGGAATGACACTCTTACCCTATCTCAATGCTGTTGACCTGGATGAGCGAAAGAAATCAAATTTAAAGTATTTTCAGGAGCCCTCTCCTGCCCGTGAAATAAGTCTGATCTACCACAAAAAAGAATTGAAACTTCATATCACCAATGCATTAAGGGAGGTTATTGCCTCTGTAATTAGGGGCGCTATAAAATTTCAGGACGTAAAAATCGTCAGTCCGCTTTCACAAAACTGAAAGCAGCGCGTGAAGAATATCAAAAAAAAAAGCTGCCCTGGGGGCAGCTTTTTTATGCTTTTATATAAATTAAACTTTCTCGTAATTCTGGTTTGTCGGTTATAAACCCTAGTAACCAGTGTTTTAGTTCTTCAATTTCATAGGGTAACAGCTTTGAAATTGCTTTTTTTAGTTCTTTGCTGAATAACTTTGCATCGAAACTAACTTTCTGAAGTACCGTTTTGTAATACTCCAACATAGCTCTAGCCATACATGTGTATTTTAGTTAGACTGTTTAAACGAAATTAACAAAAAAAGGTGTTCGTTATTGTACGTGATTGGTTAAATATTAGATAATTTCACCCATTAATCGATGAATGGCACAATAGTCCGATAAATGAAAGTCCATAGATCCACACTTAATGTATTTCTTATCTCTCTGATAGCCTGTATGTTATCAGCATGCTCCTCCCTTAAAAATCGAAAAATTGAGAAAGACCTGTCTGAGAAGCTAGCGCTGAGTGGTTTTGAGGATCATTTCACAGGATTGTTCATTTATGAACCTGAAACCAAAGACACGCTGTTTTCTGTAAATAAACATAAATACTTCACTCCGGCCAGCAATACCAAAATATTTACGCTTTATACGGCTCTTAAAATCCTCGGTGACTCCATTCCATCCCTGCGATTTAAAATAAGTAGTGACACCGTTTATTTTCAGGGTACAGGGCATCCGGGAAGTTTACATCCCCGGCTGAAGGACAGTAGTATTGTAAGCTTTCTGCAGAACTTTGAGAAGCTGATTTATATTCCTGCAGCTTTTTCAGAAGGAAGGTTTGGCCCGGGCTGGGCATGGGAAGATTATGAAAGTGCCTTTTCGCCTGAAAGATCCTCCTTTCCCCTCTACGGAAATGTACTGACTATTCATCGGAGTAAGGAACTAACGGTTATTCCGGAATATTTCCGGGATAGTATCAGCGAAGCTGAATTATCAGGAAAAAGGCTAGAATACAAGAACATATTTTATGTAGCCGCAACAGACAGAGATAGTCTGAAAATCCCATTTAAAAGCGGGGATAAGCTCACTGTAGATTTGCTGGAAAGGGCCATAGGAAAACAGGTTATCAAAAGAGAGGTATTTCCGGAAGGGGAATCTAATCTATTGTACGGAGAAACACATTCTGACAGCCTGTACAAATTACTCATGGAAGACAGTGATAATTTTGTCGCTGAGCAATTACTTCTGGCATCCTCTGCCGCACTTACCGACACTATTTCTTCCAGCCTTGTAAGGGAATTTGTCTTAGACACCTATCTGGCAGATCTTAAAGATCATCCCCGATGGGTAGATGGCTCGGGCCTCTCAAGATATAATTTATTTACTCCGGCCTCCATGGTGTTTGTGCTTGAAAAACTTTACAAGGAATTCGGGAAAGAGCGCATTTTATCCATCTTCCCCGAAGGAGG
>JABDQK010000208.1 GCA_013042255.1 Flavobacteriaceae bacterium
GTTTTATTCCTTATAAAAATAAGGGATTTTAAAGAAAAAAGGTAAATTTGATTCAAATGACGATAAGGTGAAAAACTTTCTATCTTTTTTTGTACTCCTGCTTCTTGTCACAAGTTGCAAAAACACCAATCAATTGCCGATCACTCAGTTTCATCAAGAGAATCTGGAAAACTACACCTTATTGGATGTGCGTACCCCGGAGGAATATGAGGCAGGGCACCTTGACAATGCAATCAACATCAACTGGTACGATGCTGATTTCACTGAAAAGGTTGGTGTTCTGGACAAGGAGAATACCATCTATTTGTATTGTAAGAAAGGGGGTAGAAGTGCCAAAGCACAGGCCGTTCTCGATTCTTTAGGATACAGGGCTGTAGACCTTACGGGGGGCTATGATATGATAACCGTATCGGATGAGGATTAAGCCGATTTCTTTAACAGGCCTGCTCGTTCAAGCAAGGCATCGAGCTTAGGTTCACTTCCCCTGAATTTCTTGTAAAGTTCCATGGGTTTTTCTGTACCTCCCTTACTCAGTATGTATTCCTTGAATTTGTCAGCCACCTCTTTATTGAATATTCCGTTTTCCTTAAAGTAGGCAAAGGCATCCGCATCGAGAACTTCAGCCCATTTATAACTGTAATATCCGGCAGAATATCCTCCCTGAAATATGTGCGAAAACGCCGTACTCATACAGGTCTGGGGAATATCCGCAAAAAGCTGAGTATCTTCGAAGGCTTGCAGTTCATATTCTTTCACCTTGTCGATTCCTGAGGGATCCCTGCCATGCCATGCCATGTCGAGAAATCCAAAACTCAATTGCCTTAAAGTTGCCATCCCCTCCAGAAAATTCGACGACTCCTTGATTTTTTCTATCATTTCCATAGGCAGGACTTCCCCTGTCTCATAGTGATGTGCAAAACGTTCCAGTGCTTCCTTCTCAAAACACCAGTTTTCCATGATTTGACTGGGTAATTCTACAAAATCCCAGTAAACGGAAGTGCCCGAGAGGCTGGGATAGGAAGTATCGGCAAGCATACCGTGAAGGGCATGCCCAAACTCATGGAATAAAGTGGTAACCTCATTAAAAGTTAGTAATGACGGCTTGGTTTTGGTGGGCTTGGTAAAATTGCAAACAATGGAAATATGGGGCCTTTCATTGTTGCTTTCCTTTCTGAACTGAGGTTTATAAGAGCACATCCATGCACCTCCCCGTTTCCCCGCTCTAGGATGGAAATCAGCATAAAAAATGGCGATCAGTTCACCATCCTGGCCCGTAACCCGATATGTTTTCACATCCTCATGGTAGGTGTCAATATCTGAAACTTCACTGAACTGTATTCCGTATAATTCACTGGCGATACTAAAAACCCCACTGATAACATTTTCCAGTTTAAAATAAGGTTTCAGCTTTTCATCATCAAGGTCGAATAGTTTCTGTTTCAGTTTCTCACTATAATAACTATTATCCCATTTTTCAAAAGTCTCCAACCCGTCCAGTTCTTTTGCAAACTCTTTAAGCTGATTTAATTCTCTGTAGGCAGCGGGTTTGGCTTTTTCTTTCAGTTCCTCGAGGAACGACAACACTTTTTCAGGAGTTTCTGCCATGCGTTCTTCGAGCACGTAGTGAGCGTGGGTATCATACCCCAGCAACTTAGCCCGTTCATATCTCAGTTGAGATATTTTCAGAACCAGTTTTTTATTATCGAGTTCATCGTCATGAAAACCCTTGCTGCTGAAGGCAATTGCCAACTTTTTGCGTAGTTCCCTGTTTTTGGCATAGGTCATAAAAGGGACATAACTGGGATAATCGAGGGTAATGATCCAGCCTTCTTTTCCCTTTGAAGCAGCCAGCTGGGCTGCAGCTTCTTTTGCACCCTCGGGAAGACCTTCCGCATCTTCTGCCCTGGTAAGATACATTTCAAACTTGTTGGTTTCGGCCAGCACATGTTCCCCGAAAGTCAGTTTTAATTGGGCTAATTCCTTATCGATGGCACGGAGTTGTGTTTTTTTATCGTCAGGAAGGTGAGCTCCGTTTCTACTAAAGAACTTATATTTTTTCTCGAGTAACATTTGCTCCTCCTCATTGAGTGCTAAGGAGTCTTTTATTTCAAAAATTGCGGCTACTTTCTCAAACAGAGACTGATTCAGCGCAATATCGTTACTGAATTCGGTAAGCATGGGAGAAATTTCCTGAGCGAGATTTTGAATCTCCTCACTGGTCTCAGCAGAATTCAGATTGAAAAACAGGCTGGAAAGCCTGTCGAGGTGAGCCCCGGCAAATTCGAGCGCTTCAATGGTATTTTTAAAGGTAGGCTTCTCTTTCGAACGTACAATCTCATCGATCTCCAGGCGAGCTTGTTCTAATGCTTTTTCAAAGGCCGGTTTAAAATGGGCTGTTTTTATGGAACTGAAAGGAGCCAGATCAAATGGCTCGAGTAATACGTTTTTCATGTATTTGTTTAAATTGAATCAGACAAAAGAATCAGGATAGCTACAATTAAGGAAGGGTAAAATTTTCAGCCCTTCTTTACTTCTTTTGCCCCTTTAATCACTTTTTCCTTTAGGCCTTTTTTGTAGAGTACAACTTTGTCCAGGACGCAGCTATCCTGGCATCCAATGATCTGAGCAGCGAGTATTCCTGCATTTTTGGCGCCGTTCAAGGCAACCGTAGCAACAGGTACACCACCCGGCATTTGAAGGATAGAAAGTACCGAATCCCACCCATCTATGGAGTTACTGCTTTTAATCGGGACACCAATAACGGGCAGCGGAGATAAAGAAGCCAGCATACCCGGTAGGTGTGCAGCGCCTCCAGCTCCTGCAATGATCACTTTAAATCCTTCAGTGTGCGCCGATTTTCCGAATTCAAAAAGCTTCTCAGGCGTCCTGTGGGCCGAGATGATATCGACCATAACTTCCAGATCGAATCCTTTTAAAATATCCACAGCTTCCTGCATAACCGGTAGGTCACTCGTGCTTCCCATGACAATGGCAACTTTGCTCATACTATCTATTTACTGATTACGTTGATCGTTTGTTTTACCTCTGCAGCAATTTTTCTGGCTTCCTGCATATCTTCATTTACAATGGTCACATGACCCATCTTCCTGAATGGCCGGGTGAGGGTTTTTCCGTAAATATGCGGAGTTACCCCCTTCAGAGCAAGGATCTGCTCAATATTTTCATAAAAAACCTCCCCTTCGTAACCTTCAGCACCAACCAGATTTACCATGACCCCTGCCACCTTACTTTCTGTATTTCCCAGGGGTAAACCAAGTATACAGCGAAGGTGCTGTTCAAACTGATTGGTGAAGCTGGCTTCAATACTGTAATGGCCACTGTTATGTGGTCTTGGCGCTACTTCATTGACCAGAACTTCATCATCTTTGGTCTGGAACATTTCTACGGCAAGTAAACCAATATGTTGCAATTCTTCAGAAACTTTAAGGGCCGTTTTAATTGCTTTCCGGGCGATGTGATCTTCTATACGAGCAGGGCACAGGACGTATTCTACCTGATTGGCCTCCGGATGGAATTCCATTTCCACAACCGGGTAATTAACGCTACTTCCATTGGCGCTCCTGGCTACTATGACTGCTAATTCTGTCTTAAAAGGTATCAATTCTTCCGCCAGGCATTCCACATTAGGGAGATTTTTCAGATCCGAAACTTCCCTGATGATCTTAACCCCCTGTCCGTCATACCCAAATTGTGCACTTTTCCATACAAAAGGCAAGTTTAAGCCCCCGTGATTTATACTTTCCTGTATCTCGCTGGTATATGCAAAACGAGAGAAATCCGCTGTAGGAATACCGTGGTCTACATAGAACAACTTCTGGGTGATTTTATTTTGAATGAGCCTTAGTTCCCTGGGGGTAGGGAAAACCCTTACACCTTCTTCTTCCAATTTCTCCAGGGCCTCAATGTTGACATTTTCGATTTCTATGGTAAGTACATCCAGGTTTTTACCAAACTCGTAAACAGCCTGGTAGTCCATCAGGTCACCTTGAACAAATTCATTGCAAGACAAACGACAAGGAGCATCTTTTGAAGGGTCCATAACCCTGGTTGCGATATCCCACTTGCGCGTTTCATAAAGCAACATTTTTCCCAATTGCCCTCCGCCTAAAATACCCAGGGTGAATGATGAAGAAAAATAACTCGAATTATCAGACGTAGACATGTAATTTGAAGAGGTTTTGACAAAAATACATCTTAATCTTATAAACCAAGGCCAGCGCCTCTAAAAAGAGATTTCAAAATGCTATATTTGCCCTCCTGATGGACAAAACAGATACCATAAAAATCCATGATAAGAATTTTGAATTATTCCTTACGGAGGAAGAAATTCTCAATGCCGTAAAAAAGGTTGCCGGCGAAATAGCTGCCGACTATAAGGATGAGGTTCCCATTTTTGTCGGCGTGCTGAATGGAGCCTTTATGTTTGTGTCTGATTTTCTGAAGAATTATCCCTATCCCTGTGAGGTTTCTTTTGTAAAATTGAGCTCCTACAGGGGTCTGACATCTACCGGGATTGTGGAAACCCTTCTGGATGTACCCGATAATATAGAAGGCCGCAGTGTAATTATCCTCGAGGATATTATTGATACAGGAAGGACTTTACAGGAATTGGTTCACCTCTTTTCTAACACGAATGTCAAGAATTTTAAGATCGCCAGCCTGTTTTTTAAATCGGAGGTCTACAATGGGGAATACACCATAGATTATTTTGGAATGAAAATCCCTAATAAATTTATTGTGGGGTATGGCCTGGACTATATGGAGCAGGGGCGAAACCTAAAAGCAGTTTATCAAATTAACCAATCGCATATGATTAACCTCGTTTTATTCGGGAAGCCCGGAGCCGGGAAAGGAACTCAGGCAGGATATTTAAAGGAAAAGTACAACCTTAAGCATATTTCAACAGGAGATGTGTTTCGCTACAATATAAAAAACAATACCAAATTGGGGCAGTTAGCCAAATCTTATATGGATAAAGGCGATCTGGTTCCAGACGAAGTCACCATAAGTATGCTGAAGGACGAGGTTGAGAAAAACCCGGAAGCCAGTGGATTTATCTTCGACGGCTTCCCCCGCACAACTGCCCAGGCAGAGGCTTTGGATAATTTCCTGGATTCCAAAGACATGAGAATCCACGCAACAATAGCTCTGGAAGCTCAAGATGAAATTCTGATTAATCGCCTTTTGGAACGTGGGAAGAGCAGTGGTCGTCCAGATGATCAGGACGAGGAAAAAATCAGAAACAGATTCGAAGAATACAATCAGAAAACAGCACCCCTTAAAGCGTTTTATGAGGCACAGGGCAAGTTCCACAGTGTCAATGGGATTGGTGATATTGAAGAAATCACTGAACGACTTTCAAAGGTAATAGATACCCTTTCGTAAGCGGGTCCTTTTCAATAGTTGAGCGCTCGAATACTTAAATTCTTCCGGAGCATAATTTTTTTTGATTTATGACTGAAGGTAATTTTGTTGATTACGTCAAAGTACACGTTGTCTCTGGTAAAGGAGGCAAGGGCTCTACACATCTACATCGCGAAAAGTATGTACCCAAAGGTGGACCCGACGGGGGAGATGGTGGCCGGGGAGGTCATGTTATTCTCAAAGGAAACGAAAGCCTGTGGACCCTTCTGCATTTTAAATATAAGCGCCATTTTAAGGCGGGTCATGGCGAAAATGGCAGTAAGAACAGGAGTACAGGCGCCGACGGTCAGGATGTATACCTGGAAGTGCCTTTGGGAACCGTAGTGAAGGATTCAGTGACGGGGGAAGTATTAATGGAGATTACCGAACACGGGCAGGAAGAAAAGCTTGCAGAGGGTGGAATGGGGGGTCGTGGTAACTGGCACTTTAAAACAGCAACCAATCAAACCCCGCGATATGCTCAACCGGGCATTCCGGGTCAGGAAAAAGACGTCACCCTCGAACTTAAAGTACTGGCCGATGTAGGCCTTGTAGGTTTTCCCAATGCAGGCAAGTCTACCTTACTATCTGTGCTTACCTCAGCCAAACCTAAAATTGCCGACTACCCTTTTACTACCTTAAAGCCCAACCTGGGGATTGTGGAGTACAGAGACTTTAAAAGTTTTGTGATGGCCGATATCCCGGGGATTATTGAAGGCGCTGCAGAGGGAAAAGGGCTCGGGCATTATTTTCTAAGGCATATTGAACGAAATGCTATCCTGCTTTTCCTTATTCCGGCCGATAGCATCGATGTATCCCAGGAATACGAAATACTTCTGAATGAACTGAGGAATTACAATCCCGAACTATTGGATAAGGAAAGACTGGTAGCCATTTCCAAGGCGGATCTTCTCGATGAGGAACTGATGGACGAAATGCGGAAAGAAGTAAAGAAAGACCTTAAAGACGTTCCTTTTATGTTTATTTCTTCGGTTTCTCAATACGGACTTCAACCGCTCAAAGACAAGCTCTGGGGGCTGTTAAACGAATAAGTTTTCTTTCTCTTCCTGAACTTTCTGATTTTCCGTAAATTAGAGTTTAACCAACTTGAGAGTTGAACACCTACAAGATTAAATCAGATACTCTAGTTCAGAATTTATGAGAAACTGGCTGTTTTTTTTGCTCATTATGTTATCTGCCTGCTCTGCGCTGAAGGTAGACTACGACTATGACGCACAAACTGATTTTAGCAGTTTCCAGACCTACAACTACTATCCCGACATGCAAACGGGTTTAAGTGAATTAGATACAAGGCGATTATTATCGGCTCTCGATTCAGTGCTTATTTCAAAGGGTTTCAAATCTTCCGAGGAACCCGATTTCTTCA
The DNA here is from genome assembly GCA_013042255.1 of Flavobacteriaceae bacterium. GTDB lineage: Bacteria > Bacteroidota > Bacteroidia > Flavobacteriales > Flavobacteriaceae > Muriicola. The sequence goes on from JABDQK010000208.1 coordinate 6,812, forward strand.
TCAATATCGAATCAAGGGAATTTGGCCCCACTCAAAATAGCAATGTGGGCGTTGGAATAGGAGGCGGAGGCAGAAATGTAGGTGGAGGTGTCAGCATTGGTGTACCCTTGGGCGGATCAGGGATAGAACGGGAGATTCTGTTCGATTTTATCGATAGCCAGCGGGATATTTTATTTTGGCAGGCTATCAGTACAAGTAGCTATCGCGAAAACGCCAGTCCGGCAGAACGAGAACGGTTGTTAAGACAAATTGTGATTAAGGTTATGTCTAAATATCCGCCCCTTTAGCTGGATAGCCCTTGTTGATTATAATCATATATTTTTCCTTACGAAGTTTAAACAAGTTTCTTTTACCTGTCTAAAGGGATTTCAACAGGCCCCCGTCTATGGGAATATTGGTTCCCGTAATATAAGCGGCCTGATCTGAGGCGAGAAAGGTTGCCAGGTAGCCGTATTCCTCTGGTTTACCCAACCTTTTTAGAGGGACATTACCAGTCATAAAATCTTTTACTTCGCTTAGTTCAATTTGCTGCTGTTCTGCTTTTTTTTGATTGAGTTCATTCAATCGTTCTGTGTCAAAGTATCCGGTAAGAACATTGTTGACCGTAATCTGATACGGTCCGACCTCAGATGCCAGACTTTTCGCCCAGGCCACCACTGCAGAACGGATTGTATTAGACAGCACAAGATATGACAAGGGCTCTTTTACCGAAACCGAAGCAACATTGATAATTCGGCCCCAACTCCGGGCTTTCATATGTGTTAAGGCCAGCTGAGTGGTGAAGACCACCGTCTTAAACATAGTATCAAAGGCTTCCTGATAATCTCCTATCTCTTTTTCTGCAGCTGATCCTGCCTGAGGTCCCTGAGTATTGTTGATAAGGATGTCAACAGTATTCGTAGCAAAGTACTCTTCCATGATACCCTTGTACTGGTCGTAGTTGTTAAAATCCACTACGAGGTACTGGTGCTGTTGCTCCGGAGCACTATTATGGAGGGAAGCTAGAATCGACCTAAGTTTTTCTTCCCGTCTGGCCATTATCGTTACCCTGGCGCCGCTTTTGGCCAATTGTCGGGCAATGCCAAGTCCTATTCCCCGGCTACTGCCCCCAACAAGTGCATTTTTCCCCTTTAGGTTGACGATCATAATTGTTTATTTATAGGCCTCTCTCACAGGACTGAATATATCCATTAGCAGACAGGGAGTTAATGCTTTGCCACTATGTGGGGCGTGCGGCGGAATAACTATGAGTTCACCGTCCTTGTATATAGCTGTACTTCCATCTACGGTAAATTCAAATTCGCCTTCTAGAACCTGCATGATCTGTTCATTTTCATGTGAGTGTTCCGGAACTTCTGCATCTTTCTTTACTTCCCAGTAAACCAGTGTCATTTTTTGTCCATGTATCATTTTGCCCATAAAGCCCGGGATGATCTCTTCTGGAGTCATTTTGTCTAAATGTATTTTCATATGATGATAAGTTCAGCTCTTTTGCATAAGGTACATATGTTCATTGAGTATTTCATCTTCGGATATCGTTATGTCTGGTTTGTATATGGAACCCAGACTCATGGTGTCCTGGTGATCAATAAGGTTATACCCTTCAACGGAGGAGTAGAATTCTTCCGGTACGGTCTGATAATTGAATTGCTGATTCTTCTCCAGATTCACTTCTACAAAATCGATTAACTTCTTAAAGACTACCTGCTTTTCCAGAGAGGGTTCAAAGGAAACACTTCCAATGAAATCCTCTTTTTTTTGCAGCCGATTAAAGAGATTAAAAAGTCGGGTAGTATCCTCCTTCCCTAAAAAAAACAAAACTCCTTCAATCAGAATAAATATTTTCTTGCCCTTTGACAGCGGAAGTAATTTATTATAAAGATATTCCAGTGAAACCGCATTGAAATCGGCCGACACAAATTCGATATTTCTCTTTGGTAGTAAGCCTTCAGCCTGCCATAGGCGGGTTTTATCCTTTTTAAAAGAAATGACATCCGTCGTATCAATTTCCACATAAAGAACCGAAGGGGGAAGGGTAAACGGATACATGCTGAATCCACATCCAAAATTCAAAAGGATATCGATTTTATTTTCTTCTACCAGGGTGTTCAGCGTATCAAAAAAGTACCGGTTCCGAAGGCAGTGCGCAAGAGATTCATAAGAAGATACGGCCCGGCTATAGCGTTCGGCATGCACATTCGTAGCTTCATTCGCCCATAGATGGGCAAAAGGATCCAAACTCAGGGAAGGGTCTCCGGCCCTGAATGCAGCTGTGACAAAAGCAGTCTCGTGTATGTTTATTTTCTGTTCCAGAACAAATATCTTATGCAGAATCTAAGATAGTAAGAATCTCAATGTCTCTTCACTTTGGGAAGCATATTTCAAACCCTATCTTTGTTCGAAATTTTACTGGCAAATGCGAATCCATTTTATTGCTATTGGGGGAAGTGCCATGCACAACCTCGCTTTGGCGTTGCACGACAAGGGGTATGAAATTTCAGGGAGTGATGACGTTATTTTTGAACCCTCTAAATCGCGCTTAGAGCAGCAAGGCTTGTTACCAGAGCAATTTGGATGGTATCCCGGGAAACTTGACAAAAACATAAATGCTGTCATCCTTGGGATGCATGCGAAAAAAGACAATCCCGAATTGTTGAAAGCTCAGGAACTGGGGTTAAAGATCTACTCCTATCCGGAGTTCCTTTATGAACAATCAAAAAATAAAACACGGGTAGTGATCGGAGGAAGTCATGGTAAAACAACGATCACTTCAATGATACTGCATGTGCTCGCCTATCACGGGAAGGCCGTCGATTTTATGGTAGGGGCCCAACTGGAAGGATTTGACCGTATGGTCCATCTGACTGAGGAAAATGATTTTATAGTCCTTGAAGGGGATGAGTATTTGTCCTCTCCTATAGACAAACGCCCTAAATTCCATCTATATCAACCTAATATTGCCCTCTTGAGCGGAATCGCCTGGGATCATATGAACGTCTTTCCCACTTTTGAGAATTACCTCCAGCAATTTCAAATCTTTGTGGATGGCATAGTTAAAGGAGGTAGTATTACCTACAATCAGGAAGACAAATGGGTTGCTGAGGTGATTGACAAGACGGAAAACACGATCAGGAAATTTCCCTACAGTACCCCTGATTATCAGATTATAGAAGGACAGACTTATCTAAGTACTGAAGAAGGCCCTTTACCTATTGAAGTTTTTGGTAAACATAACCTGAATAATTTGGCCGGTGCAAAATGGATTTGTCAGCAGATGGGAGTTGATGAGGATGATTTTTACCAGGCCATAAGCACCTTTAAAGGAGCATCAAAGCGACTGGAGAAACTGGGCGAAAGTAAGTCCTCGGTTGTCTTTAAAGATTTTGCCCATTCGCCAAGTAAAGTGGAGGCAACCACAAAAGCGAGTAAAGAACAATTCCCTGAAAAAAAGCTGGTGGCCTGCCTGGAACTTCATACCTACAGTAGCCTTAACGAAGCCTTTCTCTCACACTATCAGGGAACGCTGAACGTTGCAGACGTATCGGCGGTATTTTACTCCCCTGAATCGGTAGCTATCAAAAAGCTGGCGCCTTTATCAGCAGAACAGATCAGGACGGCTTTTAAAAATGACAAACTGGAAGTATTTACCGATCCCGGGGAATTTGAACA
>JABDQK010000139.1 GCA_013042255.1 Flavobacteriaceae bacterium
GGAAGATCGGCTATTCTTATATACATTAAGCCATCAACGGCATTGTTAAATAATGGGTCCACATTAAAGGCTACCACCTTGGCATTTTGCTTGATGTATTTTTTAATCAATACAGGCAGGCGCAAGCTTCCAGGCTCTACCTCTTCAATAAGTCGGTCAAATTTATTGAGGTCGGCTTCAGTTTCATCGAAAACAAACTCCTTATCGGCGTCTTTTAGTTTCACCTTGAACTCTTTTTTGGGATGAATATACTGGGCTACATACGGGTCCCAGTAGTTCGACTTCATAAATTCTATCATCAGGGATTTGGAGAAGTTGGAAAACTGGTTGCTAATACTGACTCCACCAATGAGGTATTTGTGCTCCGGAAAACGTAGCGTTGTATGTACGATGCCTTTCCACAGAAGAAATAAGGGCATAGGTTTTTGCTGGTATTCCTTTACAATATAGGCCCTGCCCATTTCGATGGATTGTGACATCATGGTGTGGAGTTCGGGTTCAAATCCGAAAAGGTCCTGCAGATAAAAACCATCTATGCCATACTCAGGAAAGATATGTGACCCCATTCCCATTCGATACGCTCCAACAATGCATTTGTCTTCGTCATCCCAAAGGAAAAGGTGATGGTAAAATTCATCAAAACGATCGAGGTCAATGGCTTTATTGGTTCCCTCCCCTATAGCCCTGAAAGTAACTTCCCTCTGCCTTCCGATTTCATTCAGAATAAAGGGCATATCCTTCTTTTGTGCCAGGAAGACTTCGTAATTCTTGCTTTGTAAAAGACGACAATCTTTTTCTCGTAACTTTTCTATCTCCCCCTGAATGACTTCAGTGCGGACGGCAGTTGCAATCTTACGCGGAGCCTTGGGGATTTTTAAACTTCCGGGAATCTGGTTGATAAGCGACTCCTTTTCATAGGCATTGGCCAGAATGTATGTCTTCCTTCTTAACAGATCGGTGAATTCTTCAAGGCTATTCTGCTCTTTCTGTGAAGCTACTGAGATCGGCTGGCCAATTCTCACTTTAATGCTCCTGTTACGCTGAGATGTTAGCTCGGAAGGAAGTTTTGCTGTTCTGAAAATATCGTTGATCCGGGAAAGTCGATAAAACAATTTACTATTCCTTGCATGGAAATAAATGGGTACGACAGGAACCTCTGCTTTCCTGATCAATTTGAGCGCAGCTTCTTCCCAGGGTTTATCCACTATCAATTTTCCATCTTTGTAGGTAGAAACCTCTCCTGCCGGGAAAATTCCCAGCGGATGTCCTTCCTTGATATGCTGAATGGCGCTTTTAAATCCGGCTATGCTACTTTTCGCATCTTTACGTGTTTCAAAGGGATTGACGGGTAAAATGTAAGGAATAAGAGGTTCTACTCTATGAAGCAGGAAATTAGCAATAATCTTATAATCCTTTCGGTGTTGAAGTAAAAGTTTGAGAAGCAGAATACCGTCAATTCCTCCAAGCGGGTGATTACTTATGGTAATAAATGCCCCATCCTTAGGCAATCTTTTTATGTCCTCTTCAGGAATCTCAAACTTGATTTCGTAATGCTCCAGGATAGCATCGAGGAAGGATTGCGTATCTAAATGCTTATGCTTTACATAAAAAGCATTCATCGAGGACAACTTGGTGATCTTCATCAGCATCCAGCCCATAAAGGTCCCGAAAAAACCATAGCGCTCTAGATTGATAGCTTTTGCTACTTCCTTAGCCGTAACTAAACCCATATTGACATATGCTGATTAAAGGGTAAAGATAGGAAAATAGGCTTTGCTCTTTCGTAGAAAAAAAGAAGATACGCTTAGTGGATATCCTATTTTACCACTATTTGAACAGTTTCCTTTCCCCGCTGTTCCAATAAGACTTCTTTTCCATTCTGAAGAGAATCAATTGATTGAGTGTCAAAATGCCTTATGGTGTACAAGGATACTCCTTCGTGATGCACTACCTTAAATTTACCTTTCAGATGATCAAGAAGTTCTTCCAGACGCCCAAACTTATTGTCTACACATACTGAAAAACTGATGGCTGAATTCTGGATCATATCCACTTTCATTTTATAGTCGTGGAGGAGTTTAAACAAGTCACTGATACTATCTTCCACGATAAAGGAAAAATCGAGGGAAGAAAGTTTCATAAGTACCTGGTTCTTCTTCACGATAAAACAAGGAACTTTAGGGTCTATACTTTCTCCCTTTCCAACTGTGGTCCCCGGATCTTTGGGGTTCAGAAACGACTTCACCAACAGGGGAATTTCCTTCCTTTGTAATGGCTGAAGCGTCTTAGGGTGAATCACTGAAGCCCCGTAAAAGGCCAGCTCTATGGCTTCCCTGTAGCTGATCTTATTGAGTAATTGCGACTCCTTAAAATATCTCGGATCGGCATTTAAAACTCCGGGCACATCTTTCCAGATGGTCACTGAATGCGCATTCAGGCAATACGCCAGGATGGCAGCGGTATAATCAGAACCTTCTCGTCCCAGAGTGGTGGTAAAATTATTTTCATCACTTCCGATAAATCCCTGACTGACATATAATTTACCTTTATCGAGCCCTTGTGAAACCCTCTCCTGGGTCTTTTCCCAATCAATACCGGCATCCCGATAGTTGTTGTCGGTTTTAATAAAGTTCCGGATATCGAGCCAGCTATTGCTGATACCTGCTTCATTTAAATAGGAGCTGACAATAGTTGTTGAGATCAATTCCCCGTAACAAACCACCTGGTCGTAGACAAAACTATATTTGGGCGACTTGTTCCAGGCGAGAAATCCTCTGACCTCTTCAAATAATTCCTTAACGTCACGAAAAACAGGATGTTCAGATGAAGGAAACAGTCCATTAAGAATATCCTGATGAAATTCTTCAACTGCCTGTAAAGCCCCGGCAATTGCTGTTTTATCTTTAAAATAGGCGTTGACGACCTCTTCCATGGCATTAGTAGTTTTGCCCATAGCCGAAATGACTAAAAAAGTATCCTCGTGACCAGTCTCCTGTAATACTTTGACCAGGTTCTTTACTCCCTCAGCATCCTTTACCGACGCTCCTCCAAATTTAAATACCCTCATATATTTTCAATAAAATTTTTTATCCCTGTTTCATCTAATTGCACCACATCCCAGTCGCGCATCACTCTGGCTCCTTTCCGTTCATAAAATGAAATGGCCGGTTCATTCCAGTCGAGCACCTCCCAGCTTATCCGCTTTACTCCCAGATCATGGCCGTATTGTACGACGGCTTCCAGTAGTGCTGTACCCAGACCGCTACCCCGCATTTTTTTTGTTACGATCAGGTCTTCCAGATGAAGTACGGGACCTTTCCAGGTTGAGTATCTGGGATATACCAGGGCCATTCCACCGATATTACCATCTACCTCTCCTACAAAACAATGGAAGAGAGGAGAATCCCCGAAACCATGCTTTACGAGATGTTCAGCTTTAATTTCAACGGCATCGGGTTCCTTCTCAAATTCAGCCAGTTCCCTTATCAGCTCCTGGACCCTCTCCATGTCTTCTGGTCTTGCATGTCGAATTACCATTTTCATCATTGTTACAAATAAAACACAAAGTTATAATTTTAAATAATGAAAGGGACTGCAATTCCACTTAGTATCACAAATTATGCGATATTTGTAGGTATATAACACAACCCCAAATGGACAAAAAGAATACCACTCTTGGCGAGTTCATAATAGAACACCAATCTTCATTTCAGTATTCCTCTGGTGAGCTTTCCAAGCTGATTAATGCGATCAGGTTAGCAGCAAAAGTGGTTAACCACGAGGTTAACAAGGCGGGATTGATCGATATACTCGGCGGGGTAGGTGACACAAATATTCAGGGTGAAGATCAACAAAAGCTCGATGTTCTGGCCAATGAAAAATTTATTCAGACCCTCAAGAACCGTGAGATCGTATGTGGTATTGCCTCGGAAGAAGAAGATGACTTCATCTCTATAAATAGTAATGATGAAAACCATCAGAACAAATATATCGTCCTGATCGATCCTTTGGACGGGTCTTCCAACATCGATGTCAACGTCTCTGTGGGAACTATCTTTTCCATTTATAGAAGGGTTACTCCATTGGGGACTCCTGTCACCCTTGAAGATTTTTTACAACCCGGCATTGACCAGGTAGCTGCCGGATATGTCGTTTATGGGACATCAACGATGCTTGTTTACACCACAGGAGCAGGGGTTAACGGTTTTACGCTGAATCCGGCTATTGGCACCTTTTACCTTTCACATCCCAACATGGAATTTCCCGAAACCGGTAAGATCTATTCGGTGAATGAAGGGAATTACATCCATTTTCCACAGGGAGTAAAAAATTATATTAAGTATTGTCAGAAAGAAGAGGGTGACAGACCATATACCTCTCGTTATATTGGTTCTCTGGTTTCAGATTTTCACAGGAATATGATCAAGGGAGGAATCTATATATACCCTAAAAGCAGTGTGGCCTCTGAAGGAAAATTAAGACTCCTTTACGAATGTAATCCCATGGCATTTCTGGCCGAACAAGCCAACGGTAAGGCGAGTGATGGCTTTGGAAGGATACTCGAAATTAAACCTACAGAATTACACCAGCGCGTTCCATTCTTCTGTGGAAGCCGTAAAATGGTGGAAAAGGCCGAAGAATTTATGGCAGAACAAGCAAGCCTGCAAAAATAAAGTATAGTCCGGTTATTTCTTCTTTCGCTTCATCATATACAGGTAATCCTCAAAATCGAATTTCCCCCTGAATAATATGATGGATCTGCGAATCACTTTTTCGGCTTTAGCCGGAGAATAGCCAAGTGCTAAGGCATACTTCTTAATCAACCTTACTTCGTCCTCGTCAATCCTGTGATCAGCGAATATAATATTGAACAGATCATATAGTCTTTCTAATCTCTCCTCCGAAGAATATGGAGCCTCAACAGGGTATTTGTTCTCCTTCTTCAACACCTCCCGGATTTCCTCTCCGGAAATATCCAGTTTAACGGCAAACTTATCTAGCACTTTTTGTTCACTTGGGTTGATTTCTCCGTCTACTGCCGCAAGTGAGGCAATGGCTGCAAAATGAGCCAAGTTACTACGCTTTTCGCTGTGGTTGTATAAATCTTTAATGGACATAATTTAACATCTTTAGGGTATACAAAGATACTTCATTTGGAAGGGAAAATGTCCATTTTTACCGCAATATTTTTCCCTTTTCAGCCTCAGGGAACCAGGTTGTATCCCAAATTTTTTTATCTGATTTTATTCTGAGAATTCTCACAGCCTGAACATATTCTCAAATACAAAAAGCCGGAGATTTTGTACCTTGGCCCTGCTATGGAAAATCCACTATTAGCCTTTACGGAAAAGGGGATTTATTGTGAGAAAGCCAAGGTTTATCTCGATCCCTGGAAACCGGTTGAAAAGGCGATCATCTCACACGGCCATGCCGATCACAGTCGGTGGGGACACAAGCAATACATCACCCATAAGCGCAATATCCCAATCATCAAACATCGGTTAGGAGATATCAATGCTACCGGCGTAGCCTGGAATGAGCCCTTCGTGGTAAACGGTGTCAAATTCAGCCTTCACCCGGCGGGGCATATCCCTGGTTCTTCTCAAATCAGAGTGGAACACAAAGGTGAGGTCTGGGTATTTTCAGGGGATTATAAAACCGAATCGGATGGGCTGTCTACCCCCTTTGAACCCGTTAACTGTCACTCCTTTATCACCGAATGTACTTTTGGCCTGCCCGCCTTTAAATGGTCTCCTCAAAAAGAAGTTTTTCGGGAAATTAATCAATGGTGGTCTGAAAACCGGGCAGAGGGAAAAACTTCTGTTCTATTCGGCTACAGCCTGGGAAAGGCTCAACGCCTCTTAAAATATCTCGATCCGTCCATCGGGAAGATTTATACCCATGCGGCCATTGAAAATATGAATGAAGTACTTCGCTCATTTCTCACTCTGAATGAAACCATTCGAATTACAAAAGACACAAAAAAAGATGAGCTTAAAGGCAATCTGGTACTTGCTCCCCCAAGTGCACATGGTAGTGCGTGGCTCAGGAAAATGGTTCCCTATGAAACAGCAACGGCAAGTGGATGGATGGCATTCAGGGGAGCACGAAGAAGAAGAGCTGTTGACAAAGGATTTGTGCTAAGTGACCATTGTGATTGGGCCGGACTGCTGAGGAGTATAGAGGCAACAGGGGCAACTCGAGTTATTTGTACACACGGGTATTCCGATATTTTTTCCCGTTTTCTCAGGGAAAAAGGATATGATGCACGAACCGAAGAAACACAATACGAAGGGGAACTAAGTGAAATGAATCCAACATCCGGGTCTGAAAATTAGTTCAAAGGAGATGAAGGAATTTGCCCAGCTCATAAGAAAATTAGACAGTACCAATAAAACTAAAGTTAAAGTAGAGGCCCTGGCTGAATACTTTACAAATGCAAGAGATACGGATAAAGTATGGACCATCGCCATATTATCCCACAGAAGACCTCCCAGACCTGTGAATACCACATTACTCAGAGAATGGGCCTCAGAATTAGCTGCGATTCCATTATGGCTTTTTGAGGAAAGCTACCATATCGTAGGGGATTTGGCCGAGACCATTGCCCTGGTGATACCTGCATCTCAGAAAAAAATGAATAAATCGCTTACTTCTGTCCTGAAAGACCTGATTTCCCTAAAAAGCAAAACCGAAAAGGAGAAAAAAGTCTACCTCTTTGAGCATTGGCAAAGCTTCTCCTATTACGAACGCTTTGTCTTTACAAAGTTTATCACAGGAGGATTCAGGATAGGGATCAGTCAAAAACTAATGACCAGGTCTCTTTCAAAAGCAACAGGCATTGATGAGGATATCCTGGCCTACAAGCTAATGGGCAACTGGGATCCCAATATAATTTCTTTCAAGGAGCTGGTTCTTGAAGAAAAACAATCAGATGCCTTTTCCAAACCCTACCCTTTCTATCTGGCCTACGCTATTGAGGGAGAACCTGAGAAACTGGGCAGTACTTCTCAATGGTTTGCCGAGCACAAATGGGATGGAATCCGATCACAGATGATCTTCCGAAACGGAGAAATATTCGTCTGGAGCAGGGGCGAGGAACTGGTCACAGATAAGTACCCGGAGTTTGATGATCTGCTGAATTATATTCCTGACGGCACAGTAATCGACGGGGAAATCCTTCCCTTCCCAAATGAAACAATTGGAACTTTTAATGACCTGCAAAAACGAATCGGACGAAAAACAGTGAGCCGGAAACTATTGAATTCATATCCCGTGATTGTGAAGGCATACGACCTACTGGAATGGAATGGAAAAGATATCAGAACTCGTCCATTTGAACAAAGACGTAAATTATTAGAGGATCTTGTAAAACCGCTAAGCTCTGACCGATCATTGCCAATAGACCTGTCGGAGACAATGTCATTTGACAGTTGGTCTGCTTTTGCAGTGGAACGCAGCCTGTCCAGGGAGAAAAAAAGTGAAGGCCTTATGTTAAAACGCAGAGACTCCCCTTATCTGGTAGGCCGAAAGAAAGGCGATTGGTGGAAATGGAAGGTAGATCCCCTCACCATTGATGCGGTTCTTACCTACGCCATGAGGGGCCATGGCAGGCGCAGCAATCTGTTTACAGACTACACTTTTGGACTATGGACTACCAACCCTGAAGGAGAAAGAGAACTGGTTACTTTTGCCAAGGCCTATTCTGGTCTTACCGATGAGGAATTTCGCAAAGTTGATGCCTGGATAAAGAAGAATACTCTGGAACGATTCGGGCCTGTAAGAAGTGTTACTCCTGAGCTCGTATTTGAGATCGCGTTTGAAGGGATTGCCCATTCAGGACGGCATAAAAGCGGGGTTGCAACTCGCTTCCCTCGTATACTTCGCTGGAGAACCGATAAGAGTATTGAACAGGCAAATACCCTGGAAGATCTGAAAAATCTTATTCCCTGAAACTGTAATCATGAAGAATAGTGTAGACGTATCTATTGCAGAAGATTGGTTTCAGGAACAAGGATGGTCTCCCTTCCCCTTTCAACGTAAAACCTGGAATGCTTATTTGGAAGGAAAAAACGGACTGCTCAATGCGCCTACCGGGAGTGGGAAGACCTATGCCCTCTGGTTCCCTATAGTTCTCGAGTATCTCAGAGAACAAAAAGTTTCTGGGGCTAAACACAAAAAAGGCCTGAAAGCAGTTTGGATCACCCCCCTGAGAGCCCTCTCCCAGGAGATCAGGCAATCGGCAGAACGGATCATTTCAGATCTCGATCTTCCCCTGACAGTAGGAATACGAACCGGAGATACCTCGACAAAAGAAAGAAGCAAACAGCGCAGGACTATGCCCGATCTGCTGATTACTACCCCGGAGAGTCTGCAGTTACTTCTGGCCACAAAAGGCTATGACAAAATGTTCAGGGGTTGCAAAGCCATCGTCGTGGACGAATGGCACGAACTGTTGGGCACTAAAAGAGGCGTACAGATGGAACTGGGTCTGTCAAGGATAAAGAGCCTGGCCCCCGAATTGAGGATTTGGGGAATCTCAGCTACCATTGGGAACCTGGAACAGGCGAGGCAGGTTTTGCTGGGGCCCGAAAGTAAAGCCCTGAGCAATTCTGTTATGATACGGGCAAGTCTGAATAAGAAGATAAATGTAATAAGTATCATCCCGGATGAAATTGAAACCTTTCCCTGGAGAGGGCACCTGGGACTGCGACTGCTTGATAGGGTGATACCTATTGTCAATAACAGCAAGACCACCTTACTTTTTACCAATACCCGGAGCCAATGCGAGATCTGGTATCAGAAGATCCTGGAAAAACATCCCGAGCTTGCGGGAGATATGGCCATGCATCACGGCAGTATCAATAAAGATACCCGGATATGGGTGGAGGAGGCTATCAGGAACGAAGAATTAAAGGCGGTGGTATGCACTTCAAGCCTCGACCTGGGGGTAGACTTTGCCCCCGTTGAGACGGTAATACAAATAGGCGGCCCCAAGGGAGTAGCCCGTTTTATGCAAAGAGCAGGTCGAAGTGGCCATCAGCCAGGAAAGGAAAGTGTCATATATTTCCTTCCCACTCATGCCATAGAATTAGTTGAAGCCTCAGCCCTGCAGCAGGCTGTAATAAAACAGGCCGTGGAAGATCGTATCCCCTACCTCAACAGCTTTGATGTGCTGGTACAATACCTGATCACTCTGGCAGTGTCTGATGGTTTTTACCCCGCCGAAATCTACCCTGAAATTAAAAGTACCTTCTGCTATCAGGGCATTACGGAAGATGAGTGGCGCTGGTTGATAAATTTTGTTGTTATGGGGAGTCAGAGTCTTCAGTCCTACGACGAATACAAAAAAGTAGAAGTTTCGGAAGAGGGTAAGCTGCAGGTAAACAACCGTGGGATTGCAATGAGACACAGATTCCAGATTGGGACCATTGTTGGGGATGCACATCTTACAGTTCGATATCAGAAGGGCGGATATATCGGCTCCATAGAGGAATATTTTATTTCCAAACTCAGTCCGGGAGATGTGTTCACTTTTGCAGGCAGGAATCTTGAATTTATCCGGATAAAAGAAATGCAGGCCCTGGTCCGAAATTCGAAAAAGAAGACCAGCAAAGTCCCCAGCTGGATGGGCGGAAGGCTCACCCTGTCTGCCCAAATGTCGCAGCTCTTACGCGAAGAACTCTATTCGGCCAATCTTCCTGTTACCAAGCAATCTGAAGCAATACAATGTCTGGCTCCTATCTTTAACAGACAGGAGGAAGAAAGCATTGTTCCAGGACCCGATGAGTTCCTCATTGAATCATTTAAAACCCGCGACGGATACCACCATATTTTTTATCCCTTTGAAGGCAGATTTGTTCATGAAGCTATGGGGAGTTTACTTGGCTATCGGGTAAGTCTGCTCTCCCCTATTACTTTTTCCCTTGCCTTTAACGACTATGGATTTGAATTGCTTTCGGATCAGGAAATAGATATACAGGCTATCATTGACAATGATCTTTTCAGCCCTGCTTATCTGTTAGATGACCTGCAAAAAAGCCTCAATTCAACAGAGATGGCCAGGCGAAAATTCCGGGATATTGCAGTGATCAGCGGTTTGGTTTTTACAGGCTATCCAGACAAAGGGGTTAAAATGAAACACCTGCAAAGCAGTTCCCAACTCCTGTTTGAAGTATTTAAAGACTATGAACCGGATAACCTCCTATATCTCCAGGCCTATAGGGAAACCTTTGAGCATCAACTGGAAGAGGGACGACTGCGGCTCGCCCTGGAGCGAATCGGGAGTCAAAACATCGTTTGGAAAAGGTGTAAAAGGCCAACTCCTTTCTCCTTTCCCATCATCACCGATCGGTTAAGAGAGAAAATGTCGAGTGAAAAACTTGCCGACCGTATCAGAAAAATGACAAAGATCCTGATGAAATAATCTAAGACCGGAATTTGCTTTCTGCTTATCTTTGATTTCATGACCACTCAGATCCTGACCATTTC
>JABDQK010000143.1 GCA_013042255.1 Flavobacteriaceae bacterium
GCTTTTACGTGAAATGCTATCAAATTATTGTTTTCATCAAGTGCTGCGCGATAAGTGGCATGGTATGATGGACGATATATTCCGAAGGTCATATCATCTTCACGACTATAGACCAATTTTATAGGAGCATTGGCCTGTTGAGAGATCAACGCGGCCTCAACGGCATAATGACCATAAGCGCGTCTTCCAAATCCCCCGCCCATCCGCGTGAGTTCAATATCCACTTTTTCGATGGGAATATTTAAGCGGGCGGCCACGGTACCTTCCGTTAAAGCCGGTGCCTGTAAAGGTCCTGCTAATTTTGCTCCATCTTCGGTTACATGGGCATAAAAATTCATAGGTTCCATGCAATTGTGTGCCAAAAAGGGACAGGTGTAAGATCTTTCTATAACCTTAGCTGCACCTTTAAAGGCAGCCTCGGGATTACCATCCTTTCTGGCCGTAGTAGCCGATTTAGCTGCCATTACGTTCATTTGGGTATAATGGTCGTCCGTATTTTCAAGCCCACCCGGTACCTCAACATTCATCTGGGTACCGAATCGATCCATTTTAAATGAAGTATCGGAAAAGGGTTCCCATTCTGCTTTCAATTGTTTTTTTGCGTTCATGACTTCCCAGGTGGTATTCCCAACTATGGCTACCAGATCGGTAAATGCATTGGTGTCAAAATACCCCCTGGTCATATCCTTTTGAAGCGTTTTGATTTTAAAGACATCTATTATCCCTGGCATTTTGCGTACCTGACTATCATCATAGGATTTCAGCTGCAATCCGAATGCCGGAGGGTGCTCTACCATAGCTATTAAAGCCCCTTCAGATTCGTAATCGACCCCGAATAAAGGTTTACCTGTGATGATTTTCTGATTTTCAACACTTTTTTTGGAGGTACCTATGATGGTAAAATCTTTAATTTCTTTGAGTTGTACTTCTTCCGGGATTTCCAGCCCTGCTGCGATAGAAGCCATTTGACCATAGCCTGCGGAATTTTTGGAAGCTTCATGGGTCAACATCCCCTCTGAAACTTCGATTTCCTCGACAGCAACTTGCCATGTCTGTGCAGCGGCTTCCTTCAGCATTTGTTTAGCAGTAGCACCAGCGAGTCTGAGTCCTTCCCAACGGCGCCGGATTCCCTGACTTCCCCCTGTGAATTGCCAACCGTATTCATCGGCATCAAAATTAGCCTGCTCCACCAGTACATCTTTCCAGTCAACATCCAGTTCATCGGCAACAATCATGGGCATAGATGTAATAACTCCCTGACCAAATTCGGGGTTGGGAGCCATTATGGTGACCAGACCATTATCACCTATTTTGAGATAGGCATTGATTTCAAACCATTCTTTCGGCATTTCTTTTGCTGCCATTTTTTTTGTATCCCCGGGACCGCAAGAATTGAGTATACTAAATCCAAGAACAAGTCCTCCACTGGCAAGGCTGGTGTTTTTGATAAATGCTCGTCTTCCTATTTGTGTTTTTAGAATTGTCATGGGATAAATTTGTAATGATTATGAGTTAGCGGCTAGTTTTATAGCTTTCTTGATGCGGACATATGTTCCACAGCGGCAGATATTACCATTCATGGCCATTTCGATCTCAGAGTCGGAAGGATCAGGATTGTTTTCAAGTAAGGCAGCAGCAGTCATGATTTGTCCTGCCTGACAATAACCGCATTGAGGCACATCTACTTCCATCCAGGCTTTTTGAACAGGATGATCGCCGTTTTCCGAAAGGCCTTCTATAGTAGTCACATCCTGATTGCCCACTGTTGATACTGTGAGCATACAAGAGCGAACCGCAATTCCCGATAAATGCACTGTGCAGGAACCGCATTGAGCTATTCCACAGCCGTATTTGGTCCCAACCAGCTTGAGATGATCCCGAAGTACCCAAAGCAAGGGTGTATTGGGATCTACATCTACCGTTTGTGTTTTTCCGTTAATGTTTAAATTGAATGTTGCCATGATGGAATTTTTATGTTCTTTAATGTACTAATTTATCAGATGTAAAGGAAGTTGATATTCAACTTTAATCTGGATTATGATGTTAAATTTTAATCTTCGTTCTATTGAGA
>JABDQK010000144.1 GCA_013042255.1 Flavobacteriaceae bacterium
GGTGGAGCCATTTCACCCGGTTTACACATGCGCTACAAATCACTTCATGAACACACAGCAAGCCTGCCTCTTCTCGACCCCAGCCCTTTTATGGAACTTATCGGCAATACTACCGAAAACAGTATCCACAGCGGAGTAATTAACGGAATATGCCGGGAGATCGATGGCGTAATTACACAATATCAAAGTCGCTTTGAACATTTAACAGTTATTTTAACAGGAGGGGACGGTCAATTTTTGTCGAATCGGCTAAAAAATACCATATTTGCCAACTCGAATTTTCTTCTGGAGGGCTTGAATTATTTGCTCGAATACAACAAACGCTAAATGATCAGAAAACTAGGTTTTGCCATAATATGCCTCGCAGCCAGTGGTCTGTACGCGCAAGATGGAACAGTCTCTCCCTATTCTTATTTCGGGGTCGGCGACCTCAGAGCAGGCAGTACTATTGAAAATCAAATGATGGGAGGATTGAGTCTCTACACAGACAGTATCCATATCTCATTAAAAAACCCTGCGGGCTATGGGAAGTTAAGGCTCACCACCTACACCGCCGGTTTGAGTCATAAAGAAATATCCCTTAATAGTTTTACTGAGCAGGAAAAGACGTCGGTTACTAATCTGGAATACCTGGCTATCGGATTTCCTCTGAGTCCTAAGATTTCAGCCGGACTCGGCCTCAGGCCATTCTCCTCTGTAGGCTATGATGTATTACAGGAGACCGTTAACTCCAATGGTGATGATGTAACCAATCTGTATTCCGGTAGCGGGGGTATCAATCAGGTCTTTTTGTCAATAGGTTTCGAAGCGGCAAAGAATCTCAACCTGGGGGCATCCGTTAACTACAATTTTGGTAGCCTTGAAAATGAAACAGTTCAGCAAATTGATGGCCTTCAGTTTGGTACAAGGGAAACACAGGAGTCTAAAGTTGGAGGTTACGATTTTGTTTATGGACTAACCTATACTCCAAGGATCGGAAAAAAACATACCCTATTCACCTCGGCCGTTATTAACACACAGGTGAACCTGATCTCTGAAAATGAACAAACCATAGGTTCATTCTCTCAGTCAACCGGAGCTACTATCGAAGAACTCGACGTAGACTTGCAGGCGCAGGGACTAAAAAACACAGAACTTAAGATCCCTACAATTGCTACCTTCGGTCTCGGATTTGGGGAAGATAAAAAATGGTTTCTGGGAGCTGAATATAGCTTTCAGCAACTGAGTACTTTTGAAAATCGATTCTTAAAAATTCAGAATCAGGAATACACAGATGCCAGCAGTTACGCCCTGGGTGCTTTTTATATACCTGATTATACTTCCTTTGGGAGCTACTTTAAAAGAGTTACTTACAGAGCCGGACTGAGATACGATTTTTCAGGCGTGGTGGTCAACGAAAAGGAAATACAAAACTTTGGCATAACTTTTGGTCTTGGTTTACCGTTGGGAGGGAATTTCTCCAACCTCAATCTTGGATTTGAATGGGGGAAAAGAGGTACAACTGCCGCTGACCTGATCGAAGAAAAATACTTCAGGGTTAACATAGGACTCTCATTTAATGATAGATGGTTCCAAAAAAGGAAAATAAATTGATAAAAAATTAGTACATTAACCGCTTTAAAACGTAACACGATGAAAAAGGAACTTTACTTAATGATGTTTGCCATTCTGGGCTTTACAGGCATTAGTTTAGGACAGGCGCAAAATCCTGAATGCATGACCAACCTCTCAATATATGCAGAGCATGCAAAAGTTAAGAATTACGATGCTGCCTACGGGCCATGGAAAATGGTTTACGAAGCATGCCCGGATATTAACAAGGCTAATTTCTCCTATGGGGAAAGAATCCTGAAGTATAAGGTAGAGAACAGCAGTGGGGCTGAAAAGGATGCTTTTATTCAGGATCTGATGGCCCTGTATGATAACAGTAACAAATATTTTCCAAAAAGCTTTTCCCCTGGTGAGGTAGCGATTGATAAAGTACTCTTGATGTACGATAATAAAATGGCTTCCAACGAACAGATCTTTGAAATGTTAGATAAGGCTTTCAAGGAAGACAGAGAGAATTTTAAGAATCCAAAGGCCCTTTATCTCTACTTTTCGAGCCTAGTTGACCTTTATGAGGCCAATAAAAAGGAATTGCAGGATGTGTTTAATACCTATGATGATGTCACTGAAAAAATTGAAGAAGAGAATGGGGAGTTGACAGATATTATCACGAAGTTACTGCCGAAAGAGGACGCAGGTACATTGACATCTAAAGAAAAGCGCAGACTAAGAGTGGCAACTACCAACTCAGAATCCTACGGTAAAATTGCCGGAAGTGTGGACTCAAAATTAGGAGCTTTGGCCGATTGTGAAAACCTGATTCCGCTTTACGAAAGAAGTTTTGAAGCAAAAAAAGGTGATGTCACCTGGGTTAAGAGAGCCGTGGGGAGAATGTTTAGCAAGGATTGTACAGATGATCCTATGTTCAGAAAATTATTCGAAGCTCAGCTAGCACTGGATCCATCTGCTGATGCCTATGTTTACGGAGGAACACTTAAAAAGAAATCCGGAGATAACAGCGGGGCTATAGCCGACTTTAACAAAGCATTGGATTTAGAAACTGATCCTAAGAAAAAATCGAATATCGCATATAAGATCGCCACTAGCTACCGAAGAAGTAGCAAGTCGACCGCTAGAAATTACGCAATGAAAGCAATTGATGCCAATCCATCTAACGGAAATGCTTATTTGCTGATAGCTAACTTATACGCTTCAAGTGCAAACGAATGTGGGGAAACTCCTTTTGAAAAGCGGGCAGTGTACTGGAAAGCTGCCGATATGGCTAGAAGAGCCGGACGTGTTGATCCATCTCTCAGTGGCAGAGCAGGACAGGCTGCTGCAAGTTATGCGGCCAAGGCGCCTTCAAAAACGGACATCTTTAATTCAGGTATGGCTGGTAAAACCCTCAGCTTTAAGTGCTGGGTAGGTGGGAGCATAACAGTCCCCAGCTTGTAAGGAGATGATACCCCTGGGTAAAAAAATAACAAATCAGATTGCCATAGTATGTACTGTGGCAATCTTTTTTTTTGGCTGTCAGGATACCTACAAAAGGGTAGGAGATGAAAAGCAAATCGAAATCTACCCCCAGGGTGTAGCTCAGAATTTTAGACTTACTTATACCGAGACACCGGAAGAATTGGAAAGTGAAGATAAAGGTGCTTCCAGGGTGATTGCGGTCCTGAAAAGTCCGGTCAGTGAAGACTTTGACAATATGTTGTTTAAGTATCGAACCTTTCCGGAAGGACTAGAAGTAGAATTTTACGATAAAGACAACAACAGAAGTACCATCAAAGCCAATTATGGAATCATCTACTCTCAGACTAATATTATCGATCTGAGAGGTGAAGTTGTTATAGAAACCCACGACGGTAAAAAGCTCGAGACGCCACAGCTATACTGGGATCGAAAGGATGAGTGGATTTTTACACAGGAGAAGTTTACCTATACCAATCCGGAAGACGGAACTATTATGGACGGAGAAGGAATGGATTTCAACCGCGACTTCAGTTTTTTTAAAGCCAATAGAACCTATGGTTCAATGACAATAAACGAAGAAGAATCATGATCAAGATTTTGCGATTTACTGAATACCTTTACCTAATTGTTGCCCTGATCTCTATGTATAAAATCTGGGAATTATGGGAGACAGACAGACAGGGTACCTATATCTTTATCTTTTTTGCCGTAGTTTCCATGGGCATGTTTATTTTCCGAAGAAATTACCGCCGGCGATTTGAAAAAAGAAAGCGTGAAAACAAAACTTAGTCTTGGATAGTTCTATTCTAATCATTGTGATTTGCCTTGTGCTGTCTGCTTTCTTTTCCGGAATGGAGATCGCCTTTGTGTCGGCTAACAAGATCCATATCGAGATAGAAAAGAAGCAAACAGGCTTCCTGGCTAAAGTCCTGGCCCGCCTAACCCGAAAACCTTCCAAGTTCATTGCTACCATGCTTATTGGGAATAATATTGCCCTGGTAGTCTACGGCTTTTTTATGGGTGACTTGCTCATGGCGTGGTTCGGTAAGATGCTCCCATCAGATTACCGATTCTTCCAGCTCGCCCTAACCGATTTCAGCCTCCTTACTCAGACCCTTATCTCAACACTGATCATCCTCATTTCCGCTGAATTCTTGCCCAAAGTGTTTTTTCAGATATATTCAAATACCTTACTGAAATTCCTGGCTATACCGGCGTATTTGTTCTATGCGATATTCTCGCTTATATCCGATTTTATCATTAAGGTGTCCGACTTTATTCTGCGAACTTTTTTTAAGACAGATGGAGATCAGGTACAGCTTGCATTCAGCAAAATGGAATTAGGAGATTATATAACCGAACAGATGGAGGCCGTGGAAGAAGAAGATGATGTTGATTCTGAAATTCAGATTTTCCAGAATGCCCTCGAATTCTCTGCGGTTAAAGCACGGGAAGTGATGGTGCCCAGGACGGAAATTACGGCCGTGGAAATACACGAAACCCCTAAGTCTCTGGCAAAATTATTTTCGGAGACAGGCTATTCCAAAATCCTTGTTTACAAAGAAACGATTGACGATATCATTGGGTATATACACTCCTACGAGCTGTTTAAAAAGCCTAAAACCATCAAAAGTATCCTGCTGCCGGTAGAGTTTGTGCCCGAGACTATGCTGATCCATGAGATTCTTAAAATCCTCACTAAAAAACGAAAAAGTATGGCCGTTGTTTTAGATGAGTATGGAGGAACCTCGGGGGTGATGACTGTGGAAGATATTGTAGAAGAGCTATTTGGCGAGATTGAAGACGAACACGATTCTACGGATCTTCTCGAGGAGCAGACCAGTGAAACAACTTTTAAGTTCTCTGCCCGTTTGGAAGTGGATTACATAAACGAAACATATAAACTTGAGCTCCCAGACACTGAGGAATTTGAAACTCTGGGAGGTCTTCTGGTTCATGAAACCGGGGAAATTCCTGAGAAAGACACAGAAATCAGAATCGGAGACTACCTCTTTACCATCCTTGAAGTGTCTAGTACCAAGATCGATTTGGTCACCCTCGAAGTGATACAAAACGACTGAGCCCAAAACCAAGCTGAGATAGCTTGATATTAACTTTTATTATTTGAGGGAAAATGGTAATTTCGCCCACTGATTTTAAACAATCTAGATAAATGGCAATTTTAGAGAATATTCGGAAACGAACCACTGTTTTGATCCTGATCATAGGAATGGCATTATTTGCATTTGTGATTTCGGGAATCTTCACCAGTGATGGATTTTCCGGAGGAAAGGTTGGTTCTTCAGTGGGTGAGATCAACGGAGAGGAAATATCAATAGACGCCTTCAGACAAAAACTGGAAAGAGCCACGAGAACCAGTGGGCAATCGGCTTCGTCAATGCAGCTAGTCAATAGTATCTGGAATCAGGTAGAGCGGAATACCCTGCTCGATCAACAGATTCAAGCACTGGGAGTCGATATAGAACAAGACCAGATCATAGAGGTGATTAAAAGCAGCCCGGGCCTGGCACAGAATCCTCAATTTGCTGATGAAAACGGGCAGTTTGATGAAAGAAAGTTCAGGGATTTTATCCTGGAATTAAAAATTAATGCCCCAAGCCAGTATGAGGATTGGTTACAGGACGAACAAGCCATTATTGAAAGCGCCAAACAACAGGTATACTTCAATCTGGTTCGGGCAGGTATGGGCGCAACTTTGAAAGAAGGAGAATTAGATTACAAATTAGCGAACGACAAAGTCGATATCAGATACGTACGTGTTCCTTATGCTTCTATTCCTGACAGCACTATCACAGTGACGAGAAATGAGATTGAGGCGTATATTAAGGAGAACGAAAAAAAATATACACAGGAAAAATCACGTGACATTCAGTTTGTATATTTTGAAGAAGGACCGTCTGATGAGGATATCGCTGCAACAGAAGCGGCTATTACAGCTTTGTTGGATGATAGTGTAGAATATTTTGAAGACAGGGATACCACTGAAACCATCCCCGGATTCAGGAATACTAAGGATGTAAATGCATTTCTGGATCGGAACTCGGATGCTAAATACGACAGTATATTTAAGGCAAAATCAGAATTACCAACACAATTTGCCGACGCTCTTTTCGAATTAACACCCGGGGAGTTGTATGGTCCTTACAGAGACGGTGACGTCTTTAAGGTTTCCAGAATGATGGCTAAAAAACCAAACGGATCTGTAAAGGCCAGCCATATCTTAATAACTTACCAAGGCGCCGAACGTGCCAATCCTGAAGTAACACGTACCAAGGAAGAAGCAAGACAAAAAGCTGAAGATGTATTAGAGGAGGCATTGAAACAAGATGCGGTATTTGCCCAGTTGGCTCGAGACAATTCGGATGGACCATCTGGACCACGAGGGGGAGATCTCGGATTCTTTCAGG
>JABDQK010000151.1 GCA_013042255.1 Flavobacteriaceae bacterium
AGAAAAAATAAATGTCTACAATGCCACTGGGGCAGTTATTTATTGTATGGAAAATAGTAATTTTAAGGCATGAATTTGTTTTATCGCCTGCTATACTTTTTTCAAAAACGGGGGTTTGAGGTTTCAAGACGAATAGCTGAACGTCTGGGAATAAGAGCCCGAGTTGTGCGTACAACCTTTATATATCTGACCTTTGTGACTTTGGGTTTCGGATTTGCTTTGTATCTGTTTTTGGCATTCTGGCTGCGAATAAAAGACCTAATGTATACCAAACGCACTTCAGTTTTTGACCTTTAATATGTTACGACTTTTTCGTTCCAAGATCTACCTGGCCATCGGACTGATGATTACTGTGCTGATCATTGGAGTAATGGGATATCGTTATATATCAGATTTTAATTGGTTAGATGCCTTGTACATGACGATCATTACGGTAACGACCGTCGGATTTATGGAGGTAAAACCATTAGATGCCGAATCAAAGATTTTTACCGTGATGCTCATCATAAGTAGTGTCATTATCTTTTCCTTTGCGCTTTCGGTAATATCAGAATACATCCTGAGTAGAAATTCTTTACAACTTTTAAAAAAGAAAAAAGTGAGAAATCAAATCAACAGTTTATCAAATCATGTAGTCGTCTGTGGTTTCGGGCGAAATGGCATGCAGGCTGCAGAACGATTAAGGGCTTATAATCGTCCGTTTATTGTCATTGAAAGAGACAGGGAGGTCATAGAAAAACATGAGGACGAGGTGCTTTTTATTGAAGGCGACGCCAATGAAGACAGCATATTGATAGAGGCAGGTGTAGAACGTGCCAGTTACTTGATCGCAGCACTTCCGGATGATGCAGAGAACTTGTTTGTGGTTCTCTCAGCCAGACAGCTCAATAAAAACCTATTTATCATCAGCAGGGCATCAAAGACTACTTCTCAAAAAAAATTGCATTTAGGCGGTGCCGATAAGGTGATCATGCCCGATAAGATAGGTGGGGACCATATGGCTTCCCTTGTAGTAATACCAGACCTTATCACCTTTATGGATAAACTCTCGATGGAAGGGGAGCATACTACCAATCTCGAAGAGGTGGCTATCGAAGACTTTTCTGATCAGGTGGAATGTAATTCGCTGAGAGATCTCGACCTGAGAAGAAAAACCGGCTGTACCATTATAGGCTATATTGAACCAAATGGCAATTATATCATCAATCCCGAAGCTGATTTGCCACTGAAGCCCAAGAGTAAGGTAATTGTCCTGGGTCGACCCGAACAGATACGGAAACTAAACGAAATGTTCCATATCCAAGCCTGACATTTGGGAAAGAATATTTGATTGGGATTATATTTTTTAGGATATTGCCCGTCAGTTCAACCGACTGCCTATTTTAATCCTATATCACTTTATGAAGTTATCTCCCTTCTTTATTCTGATCTTTTTCAGTGTCTCCATGGTATCACAAGACCTGGACGTCAAAGGCAAGACGATAAATCCTTCCGATAATATTAATGATGGGGTGATCCAATTAGAAGTGGAAGGGGGTACACCTCCTTACACCTATAAATGGAGTAACCAGCAAAGCCCCCTTACCTCAAATACAGCGAGCGGACTCGTAGAAGGAATACCCTATACGGTAACTGTCAGCGATAAAGCAGGAAATTCAGTTACTAATGAATACACCATAGAAACTCAATCCATCACTGAGATTTTTAATGGGAATATGGCTCCGGCAGTTAGTGCCCTTGGGAGTGTTCTCTTCTGGGATCCTTTTGAGGCCACTGGGATTTATGATCCTGTGGTTTATGCAGATGTCAAACTCATTGCCACTCCGGGCTGGTCGGCCACTGTGGAAGACCGTTTTATATTGAAGCAATGGTTGGTGGAAGAGGGTGATCATGTTGTGAAAGGACAGGAGATTGCCCTTGTGTCGAGCAGGGATGGTTCTGTAGATACGGTAAGAACTTCGGCAGATGGAAAACTTAAATACCTGGTAGGCGAGGGGAAAGTAATTTACAATTCAGATAATAAAGAACATGTCATTGAACAAGGGGCTCATTATCTGGCCGAAGTGGAATACGATACCCCTGAGATTATAAGGCATCCAAACGGTGATCCCGTAACAAAGAATATACCATTTATTGTGATCTGGCTGGTGCTTGGTGCAACATTCTTTACCATCAGAATGGGTTTTATCAATATCCGGGGATTCAGACATTCTATCAGCCTGGCAAAGGGAAAATATGATGATCCTGATGCGCCCGGGCAGGTAACTCACTTCCAGGCCCTGGCTACTGCCGTGTCGGGTACAGTTGGTTTAGGAAATATAGCCGGTGTGGCAGTTGCCGTTTCACTGGGAGGGGCGGGAGCAACCTTCTGGATGATTGTTTGTGGCTTGCTCGGTATGTCTTCCAAGTTTGTGGAATGCACCCTTGGGGTAAAATACCGGGACATCCTTCCCGATGGTCGCGTTTTTGGCGGACCGATGAACTATTTGCGTTATGGCCTTGAAAAAAGAAATATGAAAGGGTTTGGAAAAGTACTGGCAGGTTTATTTGCGGTGCTTGCCGTGGGTGCTTCATTTGGAGGTGGCAACATGTTTCAGGCAAACCAGTCTTTTGAACAACTGGCAGGACAATTTTCTATGCTCGAAGGCAACGGATTCTGGTTTGGTGTGATAACAGCAATCCTGGTTGGGGTAGTTATTATCGGGGGAATCCAAAGTATAGCCAAGGTAACAGGCAGGGTAGTACCAATTATGGCATCCATATACATCATTGCGGCCCTGGCTGTAATCATTGTGAACATAGAAAATATAGGTCCGGCATTCTCAGCCATCATAGACGGAGCTTTTAGCCCCAGTGCTCTCAAAGGCGGTGTGATCGGGGTGCTGGTCGTAGGTTTTCAACGAGCGGCATTCTCAAATGAGGCAGGTGTAGGTTCGGCGGCGATTGCACATAGTACGGCCAAAACCAACAACCCTCCCTCAGAAGGTTTTGTTGCTCTTTTAGAGCCCTTTATCGATACAGTTGTTGTATGTACGCTTACTGCCTTGGTTCTTATTTTTACCGGAATGCACGAGGTGGAGGGTATGGCAGGTGCACAACTTACATCGGATGCTTTCGGCAGTGTCATTTCCTGGTTTCCTTATGTGCTGGGTATTGCAGTTTTCCTCTTTGCTTTTTCAACAATGATTTCCTGGTCGTATTACGGGATGAGGGCATGGACGTATTTGTTTGGAAAGAGCAAACGTTCCGAAATGCTTTATAAAATATTATTCCTTGTATTTGTGGTTGTAGGTGCCTCAGTGAGTTTGGGTGCCGTTCTCGACTTCTCAGATATGATGATTCTGGCAATGTCATTCCCGAACATTATCGGACTTTACATAATGTCTGGTGAAGTTAAAGGGGATCTGCGGGAATACTGGACCAAACTAAAAAACAATCAACTCTACAAGAAGCAAAAAACATGAAGAAGATATTAATTGCCCTGCTTGCTGTGCTATTTCCTTTATCAGGCTTTTCACAGGAAACAGCAGAAATGGGACTCGATGAACGCATCAACGCATGGTTTGAACCTATCACCGCAGTTTGGGAAGCTATTGTGTTCTGGCAGGTTCCCGGTACGGGCATTCCTCTTGTCGTGATTATTTTAGTCTTAGGTGCTGCCTTCTTTACCCTTTACTTTGGCTTTGTCAATATCAGAAAATTTCCCCTCGCGATCAATGTGGTTCGTGGTAAGTTCGACGAGGTAGAAGGTCCGGATGGACACGGTGTCGAAAAAGCTGATGTCAATATTGTGGATGGGGATTTACCCGATACCATAAGAGATGAAAGCAAACAGGGAGAAGTAAGTCATTTCCAGGCCTTGGCCACAGCAGTTTCAGGGACAGTCGGTCTGGGAAATATCGCTGGTGTCGCTCTGGCTATTGCCATTGGCGGACCTGGGGCAACTTTTTGGATGATCGTTTGTGGGTTGATAAGTATGAGCACCAAATTTGTAGAATGTACACTGGGTGTAAAATACAGGGATGTAGATGAAAATGGAACCGTGTATGGTGGTCCTATGTACTATCTATCCCGCGGTCTTAAGGAGCGTGGTTTTACCAATCTGGGTAAAGTATTGGCTGTTGTTTTCGCGGTTTTATGTGTAGGTGCCTCCTTTGGTGGAGGGAACGCAGTACAGTCTAATCAGGCAGCCGAACAATTGGCATCCATGATGGGCTTACAAGGAGGATCAACGGGTTTTATCATAGGCGTTATTTTAGCCATTATAGTAGGAATCGTGATCATTGGTGGTATTAAACGTATCGCCTCTGTTACCGAAAAAATTGTACCTTTTATGGCGGTCATTTATGCCATAGCATGTTTGGCAGTAATTTTTGCCAATTTCTCATATATCGATGACGCCTTTGTACTTATTTTTAAAGGAGCCTTCACCCCTGAGGCCGGACTTGGTGGATTATTCGGGGTGTTGATTGTTGGCTTCAGACGAGCTGTTTTTTCAAACGAAGCAGGAGCAGGTTCGGCAGCCATAGCTCACTCTGCAGTAAAGACAAAATACCCTGCTAGTGAAGGTATTGTTGCTCTTCTCGAACCTTTTATTGATACGGTAGTGATCTGTACCATGACCGCTCTGGTAATTATTTTTTACAACAGTGGCGGAGTATTTGAATACGGAGGCGACGGGGCAGGAAATGTAATTGTTAACGGTGCATCTCTTGGAGGTGTAACATTGACCTCTCTCGCATTCGAATCGGTACTCCCATGGTTTCCGTATGTACTTACCCTGGCAGTTGTTTTATTTGCCATTTCAACCATGATATCCTGGTCTTATTACGGCCTGCAATCCTGGAAATATTTATTCGGACGCAGTAGAACTGCAGATTTAACCTATAAATTGCTTTTCATTGCTTTTGTCATCATCGGGGCGTCTGCTTCAATGGGCGCGGTCTTTGCCTTTTCCGATGCGATGATTCTGGCTCTTGTTTTTCCTAATATGCTGGGATTGATGTTTTTGTTTCCCAGTGTCAGGGATGAACTCTCAAAATACCTGGATGCCATTAAGGCTTTAAAAAAGTAAAGGATAAAGAAAAATGAAATCCCATTTCCGGTACAGCAAACAGGAAAAACGAGGGATCTTCTTTTTACTCTTCCTGATTGCCTCCTTGCAATCTGGATTTTATTTTATCAATTTAAGATCGACTCGGGAAAAAGAGCCGTATTTTACTGTGGATACCCTCGCACAGGCATTTATCGACAGTGTTAAGGCATCTCCGGCAAAGAATGACAGATTTAAACTAAGACCCTTCAATCCTAACTTTATTACAGATTACAGGGGCTATGTCCTCGGCATCACTCCGGAAGAACTCGACAGGCTTTACGACTTTCGAAAAACAGGGCAGTACATCAGAACCGCAGAAGAATTTCAGACAGTCACTCAAATTACTGATGCGCTTTTCACGCAGGTAGAACCTTATTTTAAGTTTCCCAGTTTTAGCAATAGCAATAAAAGCCAATCAGGCGCTGCTGATGTAAGCATACCCCGAGACCTGAATTCGGCAACGGCCACGGATTTACAGCAGATCACCGGGATTGGACCGGTTCTCTCTTCCCGTATCATAAGATTCCGTGAACGTCTGGGGGGATTTATGGTCACTGAACAACTTCTGGATGTTTATGGCCTCGACAGGGAAGTTGCGGAAAAAGCTATGAAAATGTTTCAGGTGTTAAATGCTCCTGAGATTCGGAAGATTAACCTGAATAAAGCTCAGGTGAACGAGCTCACAAGCCTGGTCTATCTAAATCGGGCAATCGCCAGAAAGATTGTAGCGTACCGTGAACAGCTTGGCAGATACGACTCAATCGAACAATTAACAAAAATTGAAGATTTTCCAACTGAACGAATTCAGAGAATTAAGCTATATTTGGCCCTGTAAAAATTGCTATTATGATCACTGGTACAATGACTGAATTTGGGTTCGACTATTCGGAAACCCAGCGTATGATTGCTGAGTCAGCAAAGCAATTTGCTGAACAGCACATCAAACCCTATGTAATGGAATGGGACGAGTCTCAAGAATTTCCCGTTGAAGTTTTTAAGAAAGCCGGAAAAATGGGATTTATGGGGGTTCTCGTGCCGGAGACACTCGGGGGTTCAGGCCTGGGATATCACGAATATATCGCTATCATTGAAGAGATTTCCAAGGTGGATCCGTCGATAGGATTGTCTGTTG
>JABDQK010000152.1 GCA_013042255.1 Flavobacteriaceae bacterium
GTTTTCCGAAAAAAGAAAGAGGATTGGGTGAAGTTTGAGGTGAATCCTATTCAGGATAACAGGAGTATTACTGTTGATTGCGAGGCAAGGCTTGTAGATCGTCGTATAGTAAAAAGTTCAAGTGGTATTTCAGAAGAGCGATTTGTGATCAGGACCCCAATGACAATGGGGGAAGACACATTCGAAATAGAACTTACCCTGGCGAACCGGGATACCATGGAATTCAGAATGCTGCTGGGAAGGGAAGCTTTAAATGGGAGATATATGGTAAACCCCGCTAAATCATATATGCTTCAGACCTTTACAGAGGATAGCATATCAGCTTCGTATGCTCCTTATCTGAAAGAAAAGACGGGCTTAAAAATAGCCCTGCTGGCCAGCAATCCGAATTTGTACAGCAATAAACGCCTGGTAGAAGCTGCTGAAGCAAGGGGCCATGAAATTGTATTCCTCAATGTAGAACTTGCCTATATGAAACTGGATGCCCGCTCGCCGGAAATCCGGTATCGGGGTGGTAATATCCTGAAGGAGTTCGATGCTGTTATTCCAAGGATTAAGCCTGCAGTCACTTTTTACGGCTGTGCTCTTATCAGACAATTTGACTACCTAGGCGTATACTGCCTGAACTCGGCAGAAGCTATCAGTCAATCCCGGGATAAGTTATTTGCCTCTCAATTATTTGCCAAGAATGACCTTCATATTCCAATTACGGGTTTTGCAAAATCTCCTATGGATACAAAAGACCTGATTAAGATGGTAAACGGGGCGCCTCTGATTATCAAACTTCTGGAAAGTACTCAGGGGAAGGGAGTAGTGCTGGCGGAAACCAACAAGGCTGCAGAAAGTGTAATTAATGCATTTAAAAGTGTCCAAACCAATATCCTGGTGCAGGAATTCATCAAGGAAGCCAACGGACAGGATATCAGGTGCTTTGTCGTGAATGGAAAGGTTGTAGCTTCTATGCAGCGGCAAGCCGAAAAGGGTGAATTCAGGGCCAACCTTCACCAGGGTGGCAGGGCTTCCAGGATCAAGATCACTGCTGAAGAGCGTAAACTGGCCATCAAGGCAGCAAAAATCCTGAATCTTTCCGTGGCCGGAGTAGACATCATACGTTCTAACAAAGGTCCCCTATTACTTGAAGTGAATTCTTCCCCGGGACTGGAAGGTATCGAAAATGCAACCGGAAAGGACATTGCAAATTCCATGATAGTGGCAATCGAGAAAAAATTAAAATTTCAACACTAATTCAGAGCACTGAGTTGCTTAAGCATTTCGGCAGTAGTTTTTTCAAGGTCGAATTCAGGTTGCCAACCCCAATCTTTCCTGGCCTGTGAATCGTCTATACTACTAGGCCAGGAATCGGCGATGGCCTGTCTGAAATCAGGTTCATAGGAAATACTGAATTCGGGAAGGTGGTTTTTAATGCTCCCGGAAATTTCCCCGGGGGTAAAACTCATAGCTCCCAGGTTGTAAGAGGAGCGGATACTCAATTTTTCCCCTTCACACTCCATAAGTTCTATGGCAGCCCTGATCGCATCGTCCATAAACATCATCGGCAGGGCTGTGTCCTCTTTTAAAAAGCAATTGTATGTGCCTTTTTCCAATGCCTGAAGATAGATCTCAACGGCATAATCGGTAGTGCCACCTCCCGGTTGAGTTTTCCAGCTGATGAGTCCAGGATAGCGCACGCTGCGCACATCCACACCGTATTTTGCGTTGTAGTAGGCACACCAGCGTTCCCCTGTCTGTTTGCTGATTCCGTAAACCGTACTGGGTTCCATCAGAGTGTGCTGAGGTGTATTTTCTTTGGGAGTGTTCTTTCCAAAGACCGCAATACTGGAAGGCCAGAAAATCTTGTCGATCTTATTTTCTTTGGCGAGGTTAAGGACATTAAAAAGGGAATTCATATTGAGGTTCCAGGCCCGTTCCGGAAATTTCTCCGCCGTTGCGCTTAGCATAGCCGCCATCAGGTAGACCTCAGATACCTCATAATGCATGACAATTTCCTCAACGGCATCATAACTCGTGGCATCCAGTATCTCAAAGGGTCCCGAATTCATCAGGGAATCAGAACCTTCCCGGATATCGCTCGCAATGACGTTATCATTGCCATATCGCTCTCGCAATGCCAGCGTAAGTTCTGTTCCGATCTGGCCACAGGCCCCTAAAATGAGTATGGATTGTTGCAAGGAGTATATAATTAACGGAGTTCCTTTCAAAGATAGCTTTTATTAAAATTTGTACATTCGTTCTATGAGAAAAATAATGTCTATCCTTTCTTTATTCCTGCTTCTGCAGGCTTGTCAGGAGTCTGGAAAAGAAGGAGAATCCACAAAGGAAGAAGTGCAGTTCTTTTCGCTTGATTCCATGCCCGGCAGGGTTGCCTTAAATTCAAAGGCAGCTAATATCGTGAGGGACTGGAGAGAATTCAATGAGCTGGAAACCGGATTTGATGCTTTGTCGACGGTTGCCAACGAAGAGGACCTGATCCTGGTCCTCGAAGATCTGGTAGAAAAGCAGAAACGACTGGAAGAAGGGCCTTATCCGGTGGAATTCGACATTCCACAAGTGAAGAGCAGGCAAAAAGTGATGAAAACCTTTATTTTCAAGACCAGGGCCGCAGCAGAATACCGTATTGATGCCACCGCCCCGGCGATTGAGATGATTGAAGCATATAATGCTCTGAGAACCCAGCTCAATGTTATCGTGAACAACACCCTTGACACCGAATTACTTATAGATGAATAAAATTTTATTTCTGCTGTTAAGCATTTCTTTCGTAAGCCAATTACAGGCTCAGACTTCGGATGCCGAAATGATCAACACTACCCTGGATGACTGGCATAAGGCGGCCGCAGAGGCCGATTTTAATGCCTATTTCAATTTGATGACAAATGATGCTGTATTTATTGGGACTGATGCAGCCGAGGTTTGGAATAAATCGGAGTTTATGACTTTTTCCAAGCCTTATTTTGAACAGGGCAAGGCCTGGAATTTCACTTCAATTGACCGAAATTTATACATAGACCCTAGTGGAAGCCTGGCCTGGTTTGACGAATTACTCAATACCTGGATGCAGCTTTGCAGGGGTTCGGGAGTATTAAAAAAAGAAAATGGAGAGTGGAAAATAGCCCATTATGTCCTTTCCCTGACCATCCCTAACGATGAGATCCAGCCTGTCATAGAACTGAAAAAAGAAAAAGACAGTATCTTCAGCAGTAGCCTTTTGAAACATTGAGATTCACCGACGAAAATCGTCTCGACCTAAATAATAAAACTTAAATCCTGAAAATCATGAATCGTTATATCACTTTGATACTTATTTCTTTTCTCCTGCTCGCAGGATGCAGAGAACAGCCTAAAACGATTACAGGGACCGATTTTTACCAAACGAAATTATTCAGGGATGTTCAGCTTGCGGCCATTTATAAAGATTCTAAAACCTTTGTAGATATGGTTCCAGACCGTTCTCACGGAGAATTAATTCAGTTGTATAATGAGGAAAAAGAGAAGCCTGATTTTGATCTGAAGGCTTTTGTAGATGCCCATTTTAGTGACCCTTTCGTTTCCGGTCAGAATATTGTGACCGACACAACCAAGAACATGTATGAGCACATCAGCAGTATGTGGGGGAAACTAACCCGGGGTCCGGATACACCGATGGAATTTTCTTCCAGGATTGCGCTGCCCTACAAATACGTTGTACCCGGAGGCCGTTTCAGGGAAATTTATTACTGGGACAGTTACTTTACCATTGAAGGACTCATGGTAGACGATCAGGACGAACTGGCGAAAAGTATGGTGGATAATTTTAGTTTTCTGATCGATTCCCTGGGATTTATCCCCAACGGCACACGAAATTATTACCTGACACGCTCCCAACCTCCGTTTTACGCACTTATGGTAGATGCCGTCACACGTAATACCAAAGGTTTGTTTCCAAACTATTATCCGGTTATTTTAAAAGAGTACAATTTCTGGATGGAAGGTATGGACGAAATCAATGATCCTTTTAGTGCCGAAAAATATGTTGTCCAGTTAGAAGAAGGAAAGTTCCTGAACAGGTATTGGGACAGTGGGGCCACACCCAGACCGGAGGCCTACAAGGAAGACGCACACCTGGCAAGCGATCTTCCTTCCAAATCGGAGAAGGAAAAACTTTATACACAACTCAGATCCGGAGCTGCTTCAGGCTGGGACTT
>JABDQK010000154.1 GCA_013042255.1 Flavobacteriaceae bacterium
GAATCCTGTCCTGTGTAAACAATCAGCCAGGCAACGTCTAATCCGCCTTCCTCCATTTTTGGCAGATTTAACTGGGTTTGCAGCCTTTGAGTGTAATTAACACTGTCTGTGAAATTGTTGACATTGATATCATCATGAGTATCGATGGTAATTACATTTTCGTGAATTTTTTGTGCTTGGGCCATCAATGCTTCGATATCCTGTTTTTCGGATTCTGCACAGGAAAGGATCGACAAAAGGCAAATTAAAGGGATGAAATACTTCATATTACTCAGATTAGACCTACAAATAAAGCAATTTGACAACACATTCCATAGCCTAGGTAACATTTAATTGGCTCCGCCTGTATTTATGGGGATTTTAGTCAGGTATTTACCCCTCAAAGCTCCGATCTTGAAATCTAAAAACCTACTTACCCAAATCTCCGATCTTGAATCGGCCCTCAATAATTTTTCTTTTGAAGAACTCAGTACTGACGAAGCAGCCCGGTTAAAGCAATCTTTCGACCTTTTTAAGAACGAACTTGAAGCCAGAATTTGGGGACATGACCCAGAGATTGAGGATCATTCCGGAAACAAGCCTAAAAGGGAAAATATATCCGGGAAATCAGAAGGAAACGAATCACATCTTATTGCCAAAGTAAGCCATGAGATCAGAACCCCCCTGAATGGGATAATGGGATTTGCTGATCTGATGAAAGAAGGAGAACTCAACGACCGACAGGAAGAGCAGGTGAATGCTATACTGGCTGCGTCTAATTCCCTGATGGATATTATCAATGAACTGCTTGAGTATTCAAAGCTCCAATCTGGGGCAGAAGAGTTTAATAATGTCTCCTTTAATTTTCATAACCTGATCAGGGAAGTTTCTTACCTCTGTGAAACCCTCATTGTAGATAAGAAAATCGCCTTCATAATTGAAACCGACCCAAAAATTCCGAAGCTCCTGCTGGGAGATCCATCAAAACTGAGTCAGGTTTTGTTGAATTTACTCGGGAATGCGATAAAATTTACTGAAGAAGGTAAAATTGTTTTAAAGACAAAATTAAAGAGCATTAACACCGGAAAAGCAAGTATAGATTTTCAGATTTCGGATACGGGAATGGGAATACCCGGAGATGACCTGCTCCACATCTTCGATGCCTTTAGGCAGGCAAAACAGCATACCTTCTCTAAGTATGGGGGAGCAGGACTGGGCCTGAGCATTGTAAAGCAGATTGTCGACAGGCTAGGGGGTTCAATTGATGTTCAGAGCGAACTCGAAAAGGGTACCGTCTTTACTATGAACCTGAAATATGAAACAGGGAAAGAGGGAAAGGCGCCTGTGCCTGAAAAAACCGATTCACAACCTACGGGCGTTGAAGACTTAAATGTTCTTGTGTTCGAAGATAATCCGCTAAATCAGTGGCTGATAAAAAAACGCCTAAAAGGGTGGGGTTGTAACTTCTTTGTTACAGAACACTGCGAAACCGGATTGAAGATTCTTGAAAAAGAGGAAATAGATCTGGTCTTTATGGATCTGCATATGCCCGTAGTTGATGGCTATGAGATCACTAGAAGAATAAGAGCTTCAGAAAATCCAAACATTTCCAGTGTGCCTATCATTGCATTGACTGCAGATTTCTCTGTAAATGACAAAGAAAAAGCGACCGAGGACGGGATCGATGATTTTATTTTAAAACCTTACACCCCTGAGGAATTATTGAATAAACTCATCCAGCACGGTTTGTCCGATTCTGATGATAAAAATATAACTGAAATAAGTGCAGATGCAGGGCCAGTTCAAAAAAGGGAAGAGCTGAGCATGTCGATAGACCTCACAGGGATGTTGGAGGATTGTATGGGAGAGGTTGATATGCTTGAGGAATTGCTGAAGCTGTTCAAGGGGAATGCTCTGGAATTTATTGGCAAGGCAAAAATGCACCTGAAAAATCAGGACTATGATCAATTGCAGTTTGCGGCCCATAAACTTAAATCAGGACTTGCCATGGTACAGGCGGCAAATCTGCTTATTCTGATCCAGCAAATCCAGGAGCATTGTAAAACAGACAGGAACCACGACCAGATGCAGTATCTGTACGAGCAATTTATCAAGGAATATCCGATGGTAGAATTTGCCTTAGACAAGGAAATGACCCGATTACGAAAGGAAAACAAATAAGTGTCTCATGAAAAAGATCTTACTAGCAGACGATGATGAATTACTGGCCTCCTTACTCAATTACAGGTTAGATAAAGCCGGTTACAAGGTACATTGGTCCTGTGATGGTCGGGAAGTAAAAGAGCAATTGGAAAGGGAAATCCCCGATATTATTGTGAGCGATATCATGATGCCTTATTTCTCAGGTCTCGAATTAGTAGACTACGTTAGAAATACTCTTGAATCCAAAGTGCCGATCATTATTATCTCGAGTGCTGGAAACGAGGAGAATGTACTCTCGGCATTTGAATTGGGAGCCAATGATTTTATAGCAAAACCCGTAAGCCCCTCAGAACTTTTGGTGCGGGTGACGAGAGAACTGAGTAAACCCTGATTTTTGTATAGAACAGAACTTACATATAACATATTCTCACTATTAAGTATTCCAAAGATCCACACGGATCTTTTGTGGGATCTAAGTGTATTGTTTGGAAGTCTGTGTATTCTCTATTTTGGGTTTATATTTTTCTTCCGGAATCGACTTTCTGCAAAGTCGCAAAACATCAGTGAACGGAGGAAACAACTCACACCCATTATTAGTAATTTTTTGTTTCACGGAGAAGATGCCACCAAGGAGGAGAATTACGAATATGTTGAACTAAAAGTTGAAATCAGGGAATTTATCAAAGATCCCATCAATCGAAGTATCCTCAAAGAAATTCTTTTGGACCTGCAGCGAGACCTTACCGGGGATGCCCGACGTAGGTTGTTTTCACTCTACAAGGATTTTGACCTGCACCTGGATGCCTTTGCCAAACTCAACAGCT
>JABDQK010000155.1 GCA_013042255.1 Flavobacteriaceae bacterium
AAGCCATATGGTTTGATCACCATACAACCCCTCACACCAGAATTTTCAGCCAGATCAGCCTTTACTACGAGCTCGTTATACCACTTGGAATAATCCTCGGATCGCGTCGTTAATTTTTTTCCCATCTAATGTACTTTGGCACAAAACTTGTATCAATAATCAAGAATAGTTGGGCAAAACTAACTATTTTTAATATGTTCAACAATATAAATTTGTACTCATGATAGATTCCTTACCCCGACCAAAAACCATCAATATGATTGTCCTGGGTCTTCTAGGCTTTGGGATGGTCTCCTGTGGATCGTATCAGCAGGCATCGTATTACGATAATGACGGAATATACCCTTCAGGAGTTGAAAGACAAACAGTCTACACTACTCCGAGAACTACAGTTCAGAAAGCACCAAAGGAGAACGAAGATGGTATCTACGGAGATTACTTCGGGCGTAAGGCTGAGGAAATCGACGATTTCATGGAAAATGAGATCTTTACGGATGTTGATGAATACTACAGCGGGGCAGAGAATGACAGTCTCGATTTTATAGAGAATGAGAATTATTTTGACAATAATAACACCTATGCTGGAAATCCCGGGTGGGGAGATAATCCTACTAACGTCACCATTAATTTCAATGATAATTGGGGTTGGAATAATTGGGGCTGGGGTGATCCTTTCTGGGGCGCTGGTGGTTGGTACTACGGTGGTTTATACAGTCCGTGGAGATGGAGAAACCCCTGGGGCTGGGGCTGGAATTACGGCTGGGGTGGCGGCTGGAACAACTGGGGCTGGGGAGGCTTTGGCTGGAACAACTGGGGCTGGGGTGGTGCCTGGGCCTGGAATTACGGCTGGGGAGGATGGAACAGCTGGGGCTGGAATGGATACAATCGCTTTGGATATCCCTACTACGGCTATAACAGATTTGGACGTGGTTATAACCAATACGCCTTTAACAACTCTCGAAGAGGATATTACAACAGGAATACGCTTACTTCAAATTCGTTAAGGGGAAGGTCTAACCTTAACACTCGAAGTTCAAGTACGCGTTTGAGAAATAACAGTGGCAGATCGAATATTTCATCACGAAGTACAGCTCGCAGATCCTCTGCTTACAGGGGAGGAACCACAGCGAGACGTTCTGTGAGTGCAGACGCTATCAGCAGAAACAGGAGTTACCGAACAAGCAGGAACTCCCGGGTTTCCCCGAACTACAACCGCAGTTCTGCACAAAACAGATACAGTGGAAATTCTGCATCAAGAAACAACATTTACAGAAGAAGTAGCGGGAATGTCACAAGACCTTCATCTAGATCTTATAGGTCTTCAGGATCCCAGCAGCGATCTTCGGGCTACAGATCTTCAAGCACAAGGAGTTCGCGGAGCAATGGTGCTTACAGAAGCTCTGGATCTTCCAGAAGTTCAAGGAGTTCTGGTAACTACAGAAGCTCTGGCAGCAGCAGTCGCAGTTCCGGAAGCTACAGGAGTTCAAGTAGTGGACGATCCTCCAGTGGGAGTGTGAGAAGCAGTTCCAGGGGAAGCAGCAGATCATCCGGCGGCAGATCTTCTGGTGGCAGATCATCAGGAAGCAGGGGCGGAAGAAACCAATAATCCTTTTACGTTCAATAAATAAAAGACAGGACAATGAAAAAATTTCTAACGTTCATTACGGGTTTGTTATGCCTTACCGCAACGGCTCAGAACATCGATGACGTACTCAGGTACAGTACAGAGAATCTACAGGGAACAGCCCGTTTTCAAGGAATGGCCGGAGCTTTTGGGGCCCTGGGTGGCGATATGTCGGCATTAAACATTAACCCTGCCGGGTCTTCCGTTTTTGCCAATAGTCTCTTCACTATTACCGGCGCAAATTATCACCAGAACAACGAATCTACCTATTTTGGTTCTTTAGGTTCTGAAGTGCGTAATTCTGTAGACATTAATCAATTAGGAGGCGTCTTTGTCTTTAATAGTAGAAATTCAAATTCCCCCTGGCAGAAAATAGCCCTGGCTATTAATTATGATATGGCTAGGAATTTCGACAACGAAGTCTATACCTTCGGGAGCAGTAATCAAGGCGTAGACAATTACTTTCTGAACTTTGCCAATGGAGTGCCTTTTGGCCCACTTCAGATACAGGATGGGGAATTCATTGAAGAAGCGTATCTCGATATCGGTGCCAACCTGGGATTCAGAGAGCAACAGGCCTTTTTAGGATATTATGGAGGAATTATTGATCCGGTAGATGAATCGGATAATAACAACACGGCCTATGTTTCTAATGCCCAATATAATACAGTTGATCAGGAATACTTTAAAAGGACCAACGGGTATAACAGCAAACTCACCATGAATTTTTCAGGGCAATATCAACAAAACCTGTTTATAG
>JABDQK010000163.1 GCA_013042255.1 Flavobacteriaceae bacterium
AACGGGGATCTCTGCATTGCATTCCTTTAAGCTTAGTTGATATCCCTGTGCATTGCCTTTCACATGGTTGAGGTAGGAGAGATTTACCACGTATGAACGGTGGGTTCTGATAATTTCCTCAACAGATCGCAGCTGTTTTTCAAAATCCTTAATTGAAATCCTTTTTAAAACCTTGATTATTGCATTGTCCTGTAATAAATGCAATACCAGGTAATTTCCATCGGCTTTTGCATATAGAAATCGTTCGACTTCCAGGTTGAATCTGTCCATTTTTACCTGGGTCTCAATGGGGATTACTAAATTCTCTTTTTTGATACTTCTGGCCATTCTCGTATGTTCAAGAATCCGTGCTTCTTTGATATATCGGGCATTAAGAAGGTTAAAATTGACTGAAATAATAATTCCGACCAGGAGGATCCCCACCAGGAAAGTATTGCCAATTTCTTCCCGGAAGTAGCCCCAGGACCAGTTGTTGGGATTGTCGTAAATAAGGTCGCGAATCAGAAATTGTCCAATTCCGATCAGGAGGAGGAATATGGAGAGAAAAAGGATGTCTTTCCCAATTGTCCACCTTTCCTCCAGGGAAGGTGAAAAATATATGAAAGGATACATCAGGATAAGAACAAGGACCGGAGTGGCAGAATGGATTACACTAATCCAGAAATAATCCATCCGGTGTTCTGCAGTATTGACATTAAAGGGAGCAAAAAAATAATTGAACAAAAAAGCAAGAAGAAAAATGATCAGGCTAAACTGCCATAAAGACTTACCGCGAAAATAAAATGGGTAGGGCGTGTTTAATATTTTACCTAAAGAAAATTTCATGGGTATTCCTTGAATTCCATAGGTTAAAATAGTGGTTATTTTTTAAAAGCTGCCATTGCTTTCTTCGTTTGGTCAGACAATGCCAGGGCACCCGTTTGAGCAGCTCTCTTAGTGAGTAAAGTCCCCCAATCTTCTGTTCCTTCCCACAAGGCCTGTTTCAAGGCGGCAAGGGCCATGGGATTGTATTTTGCCAATTGGGAAGTAAAAAATTCGAGTTCCTTATCCATTTCCTTGACATTACCATACACTTTGGAAAAAAGCCCTTTCTCTTTTGCCCAATAGGCATTCTTCCATTCGGTAGGAGCCAGGGAAAGTTCTGCCAAACCGGCTGCTCCAACCTTTCTTTTTACTGAGGGGGCTATAACAAGAGGGGCTATGCCGATGCTTAATTCAGATAGTTTCACAGAAGCATCCTCTGATGCGAAAACATAATCGCAGGCAGAGATGAGTCCAACCCCACCTCCAACGGCTTTCCCCTGAACCCTGCCTATAATAGGTTGGGAACAGTTTCTCATGGCATTGATGACATGGGCAAAACCGCTGAAAAATTCGGTTCCTTCCTTTTGGTTCGAGACAGCCATTAGTTCGTGAAAGGAAGCACCGGCACAAAAAGCTCCATCTCCTTCAGATTTTAGAACAATAAGCGATACACTGTTATCAGAAGAGAGCTCTTGCAGTTGCTTTGTAAGGCGCTGCAGTAATTCAGAAACAAAAGAATTCCCGGCCGGATGGCCAAATTCTATGGTGGCGATACCTTGGTTGACGGAGGTATATAAACTGCCATTAGCTCTGTTGGTTC
Source organism: Flavobacteriaceae bacterium (assembly GCA_013042255.1). Taxonomy (GTDB): domain Bacteria; phylum Bacteroidota; class Bacteroidia; order Flavobacteriales; family Flavobacteriaceae; genus Muriicola. The sequence continues at coordinate 1,625 of JABDQK010000163.1, forward strand.
CCATATCAGTTAGATTTCCTCAAAATTACGTCTTTTGCAAAAGGGGGCGAAATTTTCTCCTGAACTTCCACACAAGGGCCCCACCTCTGATAGTCATCCAGACCGTGATCGCAATCCAGATCCCGTAAAGCCCCAGATTCATATATTTTCCAAGGAAAAGAGATGGAATAAAGCCGATAAAGGTAGCGATCAGCAGGACATTTCTGAGGTATCGCATTTCCCCCAGGCCCTTGAATAAGCCGTCGAATACGAATGCTACTGTATTCACCGGGAGTGCGAGGATTACAATAAAGAAAATTGAATAGAAGGTTTGTAATACCCGCGTGTCATTGGAAAACAACTCGCCCAGCGGGCGATAAAGTACAAATCCGATAATCATCAAAACCCCGCTTACCAGTATTCCATAGAGCATTATTTTCTTGGATAGTTTCCAGAGATTCGTAAAATCCCTTGCCCCCAGTAATCGGCCACCCATGATGTTTCCAGCCGCCCCATAGCCATCGATAAAGAATGCGGCGAAGAGCCAGAGGTTAATGGCAATTGTATGGGCTCCGATAAATCGGTCTCCCAGAGCTGTTGCTTCCCTTACGGCTAATACCAAAGTGATGTTCAGGGCCACTGCCCGAACAAACAAATTCAGGCTCATCCCTATTAACCTCCTCAACTCGGGGTGAATCGGGAGTTTTGGTCTGAGAGAGATATTGGTTTTGGTGATTAGAAGAATAAGAGACATCGCTGCCATCACCCCTTGTGAAATTAAACTGGCCCATGCTGCACCTTCCAGATACATTGGAGTGATAAAACCTTCTATGCCGTAAACCAGGATAAAATCAAGGCCGATGTTTAGTACCGCACCTACTATGGCGATCATCATGGGCCAATAAGTATTTTGCAAACCCCTGAATATCCCCATTACGGCAAAAGCAAAAAGTGTTAGCGGAAAACCCCAGACCCGGATAGAATAATATGAAATACAGAATTGAAGGATTTTGCCTTTTGCATTCAGAAGGAGGAAAATTTCTTCGACAACAAAAACAGTTCCCAAAAGGATCATTATACTCAAAAGGACGTTCAGGGTTATAGCTTGTGCGGGAAGGGTGGAGACCTGATCGAGTTTACCGGCCCCGAGATATTGGGATATAATTGCGGAAATGGCACTCCTGGTTTGCCCCAGGATCCAGATAAGCATGGATAAAAACGCACCGACGATACCCACAGCCGCCAGGGATTCCAATCCATTTTCGGGAATGTTGCCCACTATAGCCGTATCGGTGATGGATAGAATTGGTTCGGCAATACCTGCTATGGTTGCCGGAATGGCGAGTTTGTTTATGGTTTTAAAGCTTACACGAGTAGTCAAATCAGCTTGTCAGATAAAGGAATTATAGAATAAGTTCGTAACAGTAAAATGGATGAGGACTTTGTTTCGGAAAATAGATCGGTTCAAGTTTTTTGTACCCTCTCGCTTCATAAAATCGCTGGTTTCTCTTGTTTTTACTGAAGGTATCCAATCTAACCGAGGTATAGTTTTTCGCCCTTGCCATTTTTTCGGCTTTATCCATAAGTTGCCGTGCATATCCTTTTCCCTGATAATCGGGGTGAATTGCGAGTCGGTGTACGTACAGGTTAATTTCATTGGGAGTAAGCCATTTTACGGGAAGATATTCCTCATCCATCACAGTTGTTATACAAATACAACCTACAATCTGTCCATCAATTTTCTTGACATATAACTCTCCCCTTTCGATATCATTTTTAAATATTTCTTGCGATGGGTAATGATCGTTCCATTGCTCTATTCCCTGTGCACTCATATGATGTGCACAGGCCTTTGTAATAGACATGATCTGGTGAATTTCGCCTATCTTTGCGGGTCGGATCATTTTTTAAAGCCAATTATTGCGTAAATTTAGAGTATAAATCCCTAACCACTATGAAGAACATATTAGTACCAATAGGAACCTCGCCCAATGCCCATGAAACACTTCAATTTGCGGTGGATTTTGCTGCTCAGTTCTCATCCAGTGTATATGTTATGGAAGTATTTAACGTAACCAGCGGTGCTGGAAAATTAACCAATATTTCTGCCAAAGTAGAAAAGAGCGGGAAAGAAAGGCTGAAAGAAATCATAGGAAAGGTAGATGCCAGGGATGTCGATATAAAAATTGCCACCTACAACGGAGATCTTATCGACGGATTAAAAGAAATTGATGAAGAGATAGGGATTGATCTTTTGGTGATCGCTCCAAGGAGTAATGATATAAAGGAAGAGCTTTATTTAGGGCATACTTCGGGGCGAATGATCAAGAGAACGGATATCCCTACACTGATCGTACCAAAAGGGACAAAGTTCAGTCCTTTTAAAGTTGTACTTACTGGGTTTAAGTCGGGCGTATTAAAAAGGAATAGAATCCTTGATCCCCTTATCCAAATTAAAAATAAGTTTGAGTCTGATATCCATTTACTTCTTGTAAAAACTCCCGGATATACTGATAAGGACCTGCAGGTGAATACAGCCTTGATGGATATAAGTTCTCAACTGACTTTAGCGGAGCACGCGACAACTTACCTCGGGATTTTAGAACACATTCAACTTCATCACCCGGACCTGCTCTGCGTGTTCAGGAGGAAGAGAGGGGTTTTTACCAACTTATGGGAGAAGAATACTATTCATAAAGCCGAGTTCTCAGCCAAGATCCCTGTTTTGGTTCTTAGTGTAAAGAAGGATTAAAAAAACATTATAAAAAGTACGGGTTGAATCGGCGGGATTATCGGAGTAACTGTCGTTGCTCCAGATGAACTCCCGTCCTGCAAATGCAATTGGCCGTGTCCTTGCGGCCCCGGGCATTAAAAACACAAAAGTCGCTCAAATAAATTTGGCGACTTTCTTTAGTTTTAAACGCAATGCCAATTGCGATTGATCTGTGGAGAATACCGGAGTAACTACGTTGCTCCGCTAAACCAAGTTCTGCAAATACTAAAATTTGCATTTCTGGTCTTTCAGACCTAACGCTTTAGAATACAAATACCGCTCGAGAGGTCTCGGCGGTTTTCTATAAT
>JABDQK010000165.1 GCA_013042255.1 Flavobacteriaceae bacterium
TATAATTTTCAGGTACTGACTTATGATCTGGAGTTTGAGGATCTGCCTGATGCTTTCCACAATTATCAGATCACACAGATTTCAGACATCCATAGTGGTAGTTTTGACAATCGGAAAAAAATTGAATATGCAGTCAATCTTATCAACGAGCAGGAAAGTGATGTAATACTTTTTACGGGAGATATGGTCAATAATATGGCTCTTGAAATGGAACCATGGAAAGCACTTTTTTCAACCCTCAGGGCTAAGGATGGTAAATTTTCAATCCTCGGGAATCATGACTACGGGGATTATATGCAATGGGACACCCCCAGTCTGAAGGAGCAGAATCTGAATGTTCTGAAGGATATGCAGGCAGAAATGGGTTTTGATTTGCTTCTCAACGAACATCGCTATCTTCAGAAAGGAGAGGATAAACTGGCTTTGCTGGGCGTAGAGAACTGGGGTAGAGGAGGCTTTAAAAAGGCAGGAGACCTTAAAAAGGCGGTTGAAGGAATAGAGAAGAACGATTTTAAAATTCTGATGAGCCATGATCCGTCACATTGGGAAGATGTGGTCATTCATGATGATTATCATTATCACCTTACTCTGAGTGGTCATACACACGGGATGCAATTTGGAATTGAAATTCCGGGCTGGGTGAAATGGAGTCCGGTAAAATGGCGTTATAAATACTGGGCAGGAATCTATGAAGAACTCGGACAGTATATCAATGTAAACCGAGGTTTTGGCTTTTTAGGATATCCGGGACGGGTGGGGATCTGGCCTGAAATTTCCGTAATCCGACTAAAAAAGAAAGGTCAGGTGTGAATGTTACGTTAAAGAACTCATACAAAACCTGTGTTTTCTTAGCTTTTTAACATTTTTTCTTACATTTGATTTGTAACCCAACTTGAAACTATGTCTAAATTCGGTGAACTGATAGACCTCAACGTGCCGGTGCTACTTGATTTCTATGCTGAATGGAACGAACAATCTACAGCTATGCATCCGGTTTTAAGGGATGTAGCCGCCGCTTTGGGCGACAAAGGCAAAGTGATTAAAATTGATGTGGATAAGAATAAAGAGCTTTCCCAGGCCCTCAGGGTAAAAGGCTTACCCACCTTAATGATCTACAAAAAGGGGGAAATGGTCTGGCGCCAAAGTGGTGAGCAGGACGCAAATACCCTGATAGGTATCCTTAACGAGTATATCTAACCTTCCTTATTTGCTATAGTTAAAGCATTACTATTCCGTTTCGGATCAGTTTCCGACATTCTCTACTTCAGTAGCATCCTCTAAAATTGTATCGGATACAGGCATAGTGTCTATCAATTCATCCGCAGGCATATCTTCATCGGGTAATTCTTCCAGAATGTCCTCCTGATAGAAATGACTAAACTGGTCAATATGATCATTAAAGATTTCGGTTTCCTTTTCAGCCATTTCCCTGTCGTTGTTTTCGATCAGGATGTCAATGATCCTTCGGTAACCTTCCATATCTCCTATGATATCTTCCAAATTATTATACTGTTCATCCAGAGGAGTACCCTGGTAGTAGTTTAGTCGGCTTTGGTAGATCAATTTTAATTCCCCGAATAAATCCCTCGCTTTTTGCGTATCACCCACCTTGTAATATCCATCAAGGAAAGGTTCCACAAAAGTATAGAAGCCGTAATAGGCCACTGGCAGGTTATCCATTGTAAGGTCTATGATCTCACGGGCTTTGTCTATTTTATTTTCATTGATAAGAGCCTCCACCAATCGAGCCAGATTGCTCCTCAGGGAAAGCCCCTGTGTACGAGTCTGGGTGTCGTGGTAGATATCCGAACTGCCTGAATTTCCCCATTCCCATCCTTTAACAATTCTGTACATTTCGTCAGTATCGATACGGCCCATTTCATAAGAACTGGGATTCTGGGTTTTAATGGGTACTAATTTATAAGCCATTCCCTCCAGCTGTAAATAGTCTTTCATCCATATGTACTCTGCTTTGTCAAAGCTTCCCCCTGAGAAATAAATGGGTCTTTTCCAATCATTGTTGGCTATGATATCCAACATCATAATGCGGTTTTTTGGCAAGGCTTGTGGCAGGTCAATATCGATGTAATCCACAATAAGGGCGGAGTCTTTTTCCTTCACCAGGCCGGATTCCAGAACATTCTTCTTATTTACCGGGATCCTGATCTTGTTGGTTGGGTAGTACACCAGATCGAGGGTGCTTTCCGAATACCCGCTGAGATCTGCCCCTTGCTTTTCGAGCAGAGAACCGAGTTTGGTCTGTGGGTCGTTACTACCCACCCAGATCATAAAGTCTTTAATGTCCCAGCGTTTGTCAGTGATTCCCTGATAATAAATAACATCCCTGTTTCCGTAGCGATATAAATCGTGGGTGAGCTGTGAAGGAATAGGATCACTGCGGTAAGCTTTCCTTTTCATTTGATCCACATACCAATCTGTCGCAAAAAGGCTTGTGCAGATGACTCTTACATCATTTCGGTATCCTTCTATTTCCTGTACATACCAGAGCGGGAAGGTGTCGTTATCTCCTATAGTAAACAACATGGCTCCTGCTTCTTCCTGACAGGAATCGAGATAGGCTTTTGCGGCTGCCCGCGCAGTGTACCTCCCAGATCGGTCATGGTCATCCCAGTTTTGATACGCCATAACTCCCGGAACGCTGAGAAGGCATATCAGCGTGATGAGCGGAGCCCAGACTTTGGGTTTGATCAGCTTGCTGAATTCTTCGTAGAGGCCGTAAACCCCAATCCCAATCCAGATCGCGAAAATATAAAATGAGCCTACAAGGGAAT
>JABDQK010000166.1 GCA_013042255.1 Flavobacteriaceae bacterium
ATTGGAGGCTATCCTTTTATTGCTCTTTTCAATCGTTTTCTCAAAGTCGATATACCCATCCCAAACCTTGTAATTGGCAGGCTTTATCTTATCCCAGTTCATGGCATTCGCCTGACCTTTCTCACCCAGCACGATATAGCGGTAACGATCCGGAATGACAACATCACTCTTGATTCCTTCGCGTTGGTTAGATTCACCATTAACCCGATAAAATTTCTGAATGGTTACTTTAATGGCACCCAGGTCTCCGTATTCATTTACGTGCACAACCTGTTCAAGAGGATACATGGTTTGAACGGTTCCTTTTCCAAATGTTTGTTCACTACCTATAACTATGGCCCTTTTATAGTCCTGCATAGCCCCAGCCAGGATTTCCGACGCAGAAGCTGAGAATTCATTGACAAGAACAACCAGGGGGCCGTCCCATTGTATCCGCTCATCCTTGTCTTCGTACACCATTTTATCGTTATCCGAAGCTCGTACCTGAACAACAGGCCCGTCCTTGATGAACAGTCCGGCCATATCGATAGCCGTTCTCAGAGAACCACCACCATTATCGCGAAGATCGAGGATAAGACCTTCAATGCCTTCTTCCTTCAGACGTTCAATTTCCTTAGCCACATCACTGGCGGCGTTTCGCGAAGCATAGTCTTTAAAATCTGCGTAAAATCCGGGAAGTTGAATCAAACCAAATTTTTCATCTTTTTTGATGATTTGAGCTGATTTAGCGTATTGTTCCTCTAATTCTACGATATCCCGTGTTACTGTGACTTCCTCAATGGTACCGTCAACTTTTCTAACGGTAAGATATACTTTCGTTCCTTTAGGACCTTTGATTAGCTTAACAGCATCATCTAAAGGCATCCCCACTATATTCACGGGAGTTTCATTTTCCTCCTGTGCTACTTCAATGATCTCGTCCCCTACTTCAAGTAACTGTCCTCTCCATACTGGTCCGCCTGAAATAATTTCGACAATTTTAGCTCCTTCCGGCTCGGGTTGCAACCTGGCACCGATACCTTCGAATCTTCCAGAAATTTGCCGGTCAAAATAGTCTTTGTCCTCAGGAGCAAAATAGGAAGTATGCGGATCGAACTTGTCAACAATCGAATTGATATATTGAGCGAAACGGTCTTTACGCTCGAGATTATCCACAAATTCAAAAAATTCTTCCAGCGTATTTCTGGTAACATCCCTTGATTCTTCTTCTACTTCTGCTATTGTTCGTGAAGTGTATTTTGGGTCGTCTTCCTTTTTTTGTATCTCGTCTTTAAGCTTTGAATCGAAAGTGTTCAGAGTCCAGAATTTGAGCTGTTTTCTCCATCGCTCTTTTAATTCTGACCTGGAATTGGTGAATGGCCTGTTGTCATAATCAGAATTAATAGACTCCTCTATTGTGTAGTCAAATGGCTCTTCAAGAATCTCTTTAATAAGGATCTTTACCTCGTCCATTCGTCTGATATACCTTTCATGAACCAGATTAAAAAAGGAAATGTCTGTGTTCTTTATCTGATCGTCGATCTGAAATTTGTACTTTTCAAAATCACGGATATCCTCTGCCATGAAATATCGCTTGGTAGGATCAAGGACATCGATAAAATCCTCAAAAACACTAACCGAAAAATCGTCATTAATGTCTTTTGGAGAATAATGTCCTTTTTCCAGGATATAAGTGATGATATCGAGGAGAAGTTTGTCTTTATCGTTGTTTTCAAAGGATTTGTTGGTAAAACTGCAGGAAGCCACCGCAATTAACACCGCTAAAAAGCCTAAAACCAGATTCTTTTTCATGTAAATGTTTTTTATTCGGGTTTTAACGTCATTATTCATTGCCCATAAAATCCAGGCTTTAAAATATAATCAATGCCCTAAGATATAGAAAAAACCATGCCAATAAATGCCCCCGGCGATAATTTTTTGTTAAAGGCTATCTGCGCTAATCCTCAGTAAAAACGTATTTTTACCCCTTAAAGTATGCAGTATGAGCAAACCTTTAATACTGGTGACAAATGACGATGGAATTACAGCCCCTGGTTTGCGTACCCTGGTGCGCTGTATGCGCCAACTCGGTGAGGTGGTTGTGGTGGCCCCAGACAGCCCGCAATCGGGTATGGGACATGCTATAACATTAGACAACACACTGTATTCAAAGCGGGTTGTTTTTGATAATGATAAAGATGCTCCAAAGGAGTACAGTTGTAGCGGAACACCCGCAGATTGTGTAAAACTGGCGCTGCAGGAACTGCTTCACAGAAGACCGGATATTTGTGTTTCAGGTATTAACCACGGTTCTAATGCCTCCATAAATGTGATCTATTCGGGTACTATGAGTGCGGCAATAGAAGCCGGAATAGAAGGCATCCCTGCCATAGGATTTTCGCTATGTGACTACTCATGGGAAGCCGACTTTTCGCCGGCAGAAGAAGCAGTAAAAAAAATTGTTTCTGAAGCCTTGCAAAATGGAATTCCAAAAGGTGTTGTCCTCAACGTGAATATTCCCAAGGTTGACTCCTCTGGCCTGAAGGGGATTAAAATATGTAGACAGGCCAGGGCCAACTGGAAAGAAAAGTTTGACAAACGCACCAATCCATCAGGTAAAGATTACTACTGGCTAACCGGGGAATTTCAATTGATGGATAACGGAGAAGACACCGACGAATGGGCACTTTCACAGGGATTCGTTTCGGTAGTGCCTACCCAATTCGACCTTACCGCCCACTTTGCCATTCAAGACATTAACACATGGAATCTAAATGAATACTAAAAAAGAACTGATTATAGGGTTTGTGGTCGGACTAATTGCCAATACATTTGGCACTTTGTTATACATCCTCATTTTCTCAGACCTGGGGATAATGGAAACCTTCAAAGCCGCAGAAGAACAAGGATACCTGGGTAGCTTACTTGCCCTGGGAGCTATTTTAAATCTTGTGGCATTCTTTGCATTTCTGAGGATTCGGAGAGATCAACGCGCCAAAGGCGTTCTGGTTGCGACCCTGCTCACTGCCATGGTCATTTTATACTATAAGGTTTTCTGAAATGAAGTACTATATCATAGCAGGGGAAGCTTCGGGGGATCTGCACGGTTCAAACCTGATTAAGGCTTTGAAATCTGAGGATGCAGAAGCCAATATTCGTTGCTGGGGTGGAGATTTAATGGAAAATGCAGGAGGTACACTGGTAAAGCACTATAAAGAACTTGGCTTTATGGGCTTTGTTGAGGTGATATCAAATATCCGACGGATATTTAAAAATTTAGCCTTCTGTAAAGAGGATATCACTGATTTTAATCCTGACTTAATTATTTTTATTGACTTTTCGGGCTTTAATCTCCGTATTGCTTCCTGGGCCAAAACCGAAGCTTATCGCACTTCGTATTACATCTCGCCACAAGTATGGGCTTCCAGAGAAGGAAGAATTAAGAAAATAAAAGCGAACATAGATCACATGTTTGTCATCCTCCCTTTTGAAAAAGAATACTATGAAGAAAAGCACAATTTTCCTGTCCACTTCGTAGGCCATCCATTACTCGATGCAATTGAAGCCCGGGAAAGAATTGATCATCAAGCATTTAAAATCAAACACCATCTGGATCCCCAGCGTAAAATAATAGCCTTGCTCCCGGGCAGCCGAAAACAGGAAGTAGAAAAAATGCTGTCTGTTATGCTGTCTGTTATCCCTTCATTTCCCGATTATCAATTTGTAATTGCAGCTGCACCCAGTCTCGATAAGGAATTTTACACCCCATTTTTAAAGGCTAAACAGGTACACATGATATCCGGTGAGACCTATTCACTTCTCAGTACCTCGCATGCCGCCCTGGTAACCAGCGGTACGGCAACCCTTGAGACTGCACTTTTTAAGGTCCCTCAGGTAGTTTGTTATAAAGGCAGCTGGATTTCCTATCAGATCGCCAAACGCATCATCACCTTAAAATATATTTCCCTGGTAAATCTTATCATGGACAAAGAAGTGGTGAAAGAACTGATTCAAAATCAACTTACCACTAAAGCCCTGACCAGGGAGTTAAAAGAGATCATCGATGGACCTAAACGCGATGAGATTCTGTCAGAATACTCACTACTGGAAAAAAAGCTGGGAGGTCCGGGAGCCAGTAAAAAAGCGGCAAAAAAAATCGTAAGTCTTCTCCGTCAGGAATAAAATATTCCTTCGAGGAATCCGTTCCTGAAAAGAGGTGCTTATTTTGGAACCTTATCAGACTGAAGCCTGACTTCAGAATTAATCATTAATTTTGATGGAAGCCCGATCCTATCACAAAGATCATGTTTAAAAAACTCATTATTACGTCTCTCTGTCTTGGGGTCGTTTCCTGTGGAGTTGTTAAAAAGAAAACTACCTACGGCAGTAATAGAACAGTTACTGTGGCGGCTTCAGAAATACCCGGCGTAATTGATAGTGATTCCATTTCTGACATCACAAGTGAGGAAAAGGCCATTGAAAACGAGATCAGCCTTAATCGATCTGAGGAGATCATCAATACCGCCCTCACCTTTACAGGGGTGAAATACAAGTACGGCGGCACAACGCGAAAGGGTATGGATTGCTCCGGCCTTTTGTATGTATCTTTTCTCGAACACGATATCTATCTCCCAAGGGTGTCATACTATATGGCAAATGAAGGTAAAAAAATTAAGCTCGATGAAGTCAGTAAAGGCGACCTCCTTTTTTTTACCACTTCTAAACGCCGGAAAAGAATAAATCACGTAGGATTGGTGGTGGCTGTTGACGGGGAAGACATCCGATTTATACACTCTACCACTTCCCGGGGAGTGATTGTTTCTTCCCTTAAAGAAGGCTACTGGAATTACGCCTTTGTAAAAGCCACCCGTGTCTTATGAGATGAAACCACTGGAATTTGTCTCAGTTAAGTTTAGCATTGGCCTGCTTCTGGGAATTAGCTTTGGTTGGTTATTTCCCATTTCTCAAGAACTGGCCATTCTCCTATCAACAATCTGTCTAATTGTTACTTTGCTGTTTTTTCTATTTGAAAATTACCGCAAGGGAATATATTTTGGAGTTGCCGCACTTCTGAGTTTCGTTTCACTTGGGATCGTCGCTATTACGCTGGCACAACCAAAACTTTCACCTCACCATTATTCACGTGACTACAATCAGGAAAATGGCTTTTGGGTTATTGAGCTCAGGGAGGTGCTCAAACCAACGGATTTCAACCGGCGATATCTCTTTCAAGTACTGACTTTAAACGATTCGGCCACAAGTGGTTTGTTCCTGGGTAGTGTTCAAAAAGACGACATAATTTCGGATCTCAAAGTGAACGACCGCCTGTTGTATTACGGAAAAGCGCATCCCATTTCACCTCCTTTAAATCCTTACCAGTTTACCTATGATTCTTACATGGAAAGTAAAGGAGTTTATGACCAGATCTACCTTAATCCAGGAAATTCAATTCAGCTGGAAACCACAGGAAAAAGCCTGAAGGGATGGGCAGCTCAATTACAACTTCATATTAAAAAAGAGCTATCCTCAACACCTTTGGGCACTAAAGAGCAGGGAGTTCTCAGAGCCATCCTTCTGGGGCAAAGAAATGACCTCGATCCTGAGGTGTACCAGAGCTACAAAGATGCAGGTGCCGTTCATATACTTGCTGTTTCGGGTTTACATGTCGGAATATTATTATTGATAATCCAGTTTTTCTTAAAACCGTTGATGTATTTCCGCTTCGGCAGGAGTACTTCAATGATTGTTACACTCCTGATTCTATGGATATATGCCTTGTTTACCGGTCTCTCACCCTCTGTAGTCAGGGCTGTGGCCATGTTTAGTTTTATAACCTATGCTCTGTACCTCAACAGGCCCACCGCTGCTGTAAATATCCTGGCCCTTTCATTTCTGGCCATTTTGTTGATTCAACCTAAATTCCTGTTCCAGGTTGGGTTCCAGTTAAGCTATTCTGCTGTATTTGCTATTGGTTGGATATATCCCCTGCTCATTCGATTCTGGAGGCCGCGAAATGGATTTATTAAGCCTCTATGGAAATTATTTGCGGTAAGCCT